>JBHLPG010000213.1:0-451 GCA_048939725.1 Promethearchaeota archaeon
CTGGAAGATCTTAAGTCACTACCTCCGTTCTTCAAAATAATGACATGTATCTCACTTTGATACCAAAAAGGAAAAGGTTGCTCTCAAACTGTATGATTTACGTCATTTATACCCTTGATAACGATGATATGTGTATAAACTAATAAAATATGAGATAATTATGGGAATTATAATGAAAACAAGGATAAAAAAAACCGCAGAGTCTTTAAAACAGACTGTAACCAACTTTACAAGGGAATTAATCAGGATCCCATCAATAACTGGAAATGAAGCACAAGTTATCGAACGAATAAAAACTGAAATGGACCATATCGGATATGAGGACATTCAAATTGATAATATGGGAAATTTACGAGGAAAGCTTGGATCAGGGAATAAAATTCTTGCTATTGATGGACATGTCGATACAGTCGAAGTTGGAAAGCCTCAATATTGGGAATTCGATCCATTC
>JBHLPG010000213.1:461-6698 GCA_048939725.1 Promethearchaeota archaeon
GCTTCACCGGATCGCCGGTATACCCGGCTCCCGCTGAGCCTTGACGTTAAATGCAAATATGAAAATGAAATTATCTATGGGCGTGGGGCATGTGACCAAAAGGGTGGTCTGGTTTCAGCTATCTATGCTGGTAGTTTGTTACAAGAAATTGGGATACCAGAGAATATAACTCTTTATGTTGTAGCTTCGGTTCAAGAGGAACTTTACGAGGGAGTAAATTGGCAATTTCTGATGAAAAATGAGAAGTTAATACCAGATGCAGTTATTCTTACTGAACCTTCAAACTTGAATATTGCTATAGGTCATCGCGGACGAGTTGATATTAAAATCCAGACAACTGGTCTATCAAGCCATGGTGCAGCCCCAGAACTTGGGGAAAATGCTATTTACAAAATGGTTCCAATAGTTTCAGATATTGAAAAATTGGATGCCAAACTCAAGATTGATCCGATATTTGGCAAAGGAAATATTTCTGTGACTGAAATAAGGTCAACCTCTCCCTCTGTTAACGCTATTCCGGATAGTTCAACAATTCATATCGATCGAAGACTATCCTCCTTAGATTCAGAAGAGAGTGTTCTCAATGAGATCAAATCTTTGGATTCTGTAAAAAGGGTAAAAGGAGAAGTACATATCCCAGAACACAATTTCCAAAATATAACGGGATTTAGAAATCCGATTAAAGCTTATTATCCTTCATGGTTTATGGAAGAGTCACATCCTTTGGTTCAAACTGCTATTCGAGCTTATAAGACTCAATTTGAAGGAAATCCTCTACTATACTATTGGGGATTTTCAACAAATGGAACAGCGATTAAAGGGATCTTTGATATTCCAACAATAGGCTTTGGACCTGGAAATGAAAAATATGCTCATACTATCCAAGATCAAGTTCCTGCTGAACATCTTGTAAAAGCAATGGAATTCTATACCCAATTCATTAAGCTTTGGGGAGAAATCTAAGTAATACTATTTTCCACCTTCTGTACAGCTTCTTTAAATATTTCCACTCCAAGTCCTGCTAACTCCTTTGTGATTATAAGGGGTGGTAGGAATCTCACAACATTATTATAATGGCCTCCAATTTCTATGAGTATTCCTCTAAGAAAGCTTTCTTTCCTCACTTCTGTAGCCAGTCCTGTTGCTGGGATCTTTGTTTCTTTGTCTTTTACAAATTCCACACCAACCATAAGCCCTTTACCTCGTACCTCCCCAATAATATTAGAATTGAACTCCAGTTTTTTCAATTCTTTTAGCATAAAAGCCCCAATTTCTTTAACATGTTTATTAATTTTATTTTTAATTAAGAATTGTATAGAGGCCACTCCCGCAGCCATTGCAGTTACGTTACCTCTAAAAGTTCCTATATGTGCTGCTTTTTCCCACATGTCAAGATCTTCTTTATAAGCAATAGCTGAAAGAGGAAAACCACCTCCTAACGCCTTAGACATAGTAATAATATCTGGGGAAGCTTCTGAATGTTGAAAAGAGAAAAATTCTCCAGTTCTGCAAAATCCAGCCTGAATTTCATCGAAAATAATAGGAACCTCAAATAACCTGCTTATTTCCTCAATTTTTTTTATATACTCATCAGGTGGTACAATAGAACCTCCTTCCCCTTGAATAGGTTCAATGATTGATGCTGCCGGATGAACGACACCTGAATGTGGATCCTCAAGTGTATGTTCATAATATTTCGCGCATTCTAATTTGCATTTATCTCTTGTTCTACCAAGAGAACATCGGTAACAATATGCGTAGGGAATAAAATGAACTTCAGGTATCATAGGAATATAATTCTTTTTCCAAAACTTACCAGAGGTTAACGAACATGCAGTAGCCGTCATTCCATGATATCCACCCTCAAATGCAATTAAAGCGTGACGTTTCGTAATCCATTTTGCGAGTTTGATTGCGCTTTCAACAGCATCAGATCCAGTAGGCCCTCCAAATTGGACTTTAACATTATCTTGGAGCTGACCAGGCATAATTTTCCTTATATTTTCAATTAATTCAAGTCTAATCTCCGTTGGGAAATCCAAGGTATGAGTAATTTTGTTTTGTTGGTTTTTAACTGCTTCTAGGATAATAGGATTGCAGTGACCGAGTGCTAACACCCCTGCTCCAGCAAAAAGATCAATAAACACATTACCATCAACATCTTTTACTGTTACACCCTTTCCTTCGTCCATAACAATGGGTAATCCAATTGGATAAGAGAGGGCACTCCCCTCAATCTTCTTTTGTAGTTTTAGTATTTGTAATGATCGATTACCTGGAAGATCACCATTAATTCTTGGTGCTTCAGCAAAATTAAACTCCTCGAACTTCATATTACTCACATTGATTATTTTAGAGAACAATAAGCTCCAAATATTACCAAGTTATCGTTTTTTGGGAATTATCACTCTGATTTTTTAGGGATTCGATGAGGATCTTTAAAAATTTTAAAAGAAGATGTCTTAAATGGTTCAGAAATAGCTAGTTTACAAAATACGTAATTTCGCTAATGAATATTTATCTATGGAGAAAAATCATGGTAACAGCAAAATCTGAAGTTAAATTAGGAGCTGTTGCCACACCATATCAGATCATTAGATATATTGTTCAATCACTCTTACAATATTGGCAAAAAACAAGAAAACTTAATCAAAACCTTCGAGACATACATGTTCTAGACCCAGCTGTTGGAGATGGACGTTTTTTACTCGAATTTGCAGAAACGTATAAAACTGAAATTAATGAACGAAATGAAATTCCATTATACTGTTATGGTCTTGATATCAACTCTAATTCTATACAGCTAGCACAAACCAATTTCAAAAAGAAAGAGAATATAACTACTAATGTATCTCTTAAAGTAGGTAACGCATTAATAGGATTTATATCCGCACCTAGCGAGTGGGATAAGACTTGGTCAATACAAAAACTTAACAAAGCCTTTTTTCTAGGAAAAAAAATGAAGGAGACTGACTTCTGTGAGGTCTACCATCCTTTTCATTGGTTTTTAGAGTGGCCAAATGTAATCTCGAATAATGGTTTTGATCTAATTCTTGGAAATCCTCCTTATGGGATTTCTTTCTCACAAGAAGAGAAAATTCTCTTTCGTAAGTTATACCGAGCGTTTGATCCAGAATTTGAAAGTTATATCCTTTTCCTTGAACGATCGATTCATTTGCTGAGGAATGAGGGTTTATTAGGGATGATTATCCCTAATAATTTATTAAGCAATTATCATTATCGAAATATTAGGAAGTTTTTATTACAAAATGTAAAAATACTGAAAATTATTAATTTTGATAATCAAGTATTCCCTAATATTCATGTAGAGACATGTGCTATTTTCCTACAGCGACATTTTCATCAGAATGAACGTGAAAATAACCACGTTCAGTTCGGAAGGATTAAAAATGCTTTAAATCTTGAGAGCTTACCGCTTTTAGACCAATTCATTATCCAAAAAGAGATTTGGAACAATTTTCATAAAATATTTTTACCAACACCTGATATAGAAATTCAAAGAATTTTAAAAAAAATCCAAAAAAATTCGATTCCTTTAGGAGATATTGTTCAAATTTCAAGAGGTATTGAGCTAGGATTCACTTCTCCACTTACGAGCGATACAAAGATTAATCCTGAATATGTTCCATTAATTGCTGGCAGATCTATTAGAAAGTTCCGTATTGATAACAATGTTCGTTATATCAAATTTGACAATAGTAATAAATCCATTTTTAAAAATAAATCTCTTTATTTGCAACCTAAACTCTTACTTCGACGAATAGGGCATGAATTAGTTGCTGCTTATGATACGAATAATTATTTCTGTGTTTGTGACGTCTACATACTCATTCTAAAACCCACTCGGCCCTCTTTTGAATTGCTGTATCTTGAAGCATTACTTAACTCAAAATTAATGTCCTTTTACCTCATACAACGTTTTACTTCAGTTAAAACAATCTTTCCAAAGATTCCTATTAAATTCTTGAGAGATTTACCATTAAAATTTCCTTTAAATCAAACGAAAATACAAGATAAAATACAAGATCTCCATAACACACCATGTTATTCTTTTGAGATGAGTTCTGAAAAATTTAAGCATATTCAATTTAATATAGAGCAAGAAATCTTTAGTATCTACGAGATAGATGCACAAGAACAGCAGATCATTAATGAATTTTTCAACTAGTGGTTGTCAAGGCCCTAGATAAACTAAGAAAAAGAAGATCGAGACAATTACCAGTCTCGTTCTACAGGTAAGCCTGTTACCGTGAATCCACAGTCATGAGTTTTGTATCTTCGATTAAGACCAATCAAGAAAGCTGTGAATCGTTCAACATGTCTAGCTGATAAAGTTCCCCCAGAGTCTACAGGCCTTAAGTTTTTTATTAATGCTGCTTTCTCTTTTACAATGTGCTTCGCTACTTTATCTCGGCCAAAAATAAATACATCTTGATTAAGCACTGGTAAGCGATCAATGTCTTGTAAAGTTGTGTTTGAAAGCGTTTTAAAAGCTCCTACTAGGGGAACATCCTTTGGGATTACTTTTCGTAAAAGTTCAGAAGCGCTTTTTGCGTTATGTTCTAATTCAGGGAGAACATCAACCATCTTTCCTTTTTCGAAAGGTTTCAATGGTACGGTTACATCCACAATTATGTGATCAGCAGTGAAATATTGTATAAAAGGAGTGATAGTCTTTACGATATAATCAAAGGGGGTCGTACACAAGATAATGTTTGATTCTTTGACACAGGCTTCATTTGTTCGTGGAATGACTAAATCATCTCCTAATTTTTCATTAACTTTAGCTGAAATTCTATCAGCTTTCTCCTGTTGTCGTGATCCCATGATTACTGATTCTCCAGCCATTCCCCACCTTAATGCCAATCCCTGACCTTGTGGGCCAGTTCCACCGATCATTCCAATTACTTTTACCATAATCTGACTTTCCTGATAGATTGTTCTTGTATTATTCACAATAGTGCTGGTATTTGTGTGGATAAACAGTTTCTAAGATATTATTATTAAAACTTACAATCAAGATTTATTTTGCTTTTCTGTTAATTCCCTTATCTTAGCTTCCAAATGCCCTTGAAATTCTGATAAAAGGTCATTTGCTTGAAACTCTGTTTCAGCTTCGACCGTAATACGAATTTTTGGACCTGTATTACTTGCACGGATTAAAACCCAAGATTCTTTACCAATTTGTATACCAATTCCATCAATAGAATTAATATTATCATATTCAGATGAGAGATCTGTTAATAGTTCAGAGATGACTTTGAATTTCGATTTATCAGGACATGAAATTGCAATTTTTCGTTTATGCAAAATAGGAAGTTCATCAACAAGAGTTGATAAGGCTTCTTCTTGGTTTGAAAGAATTTCAGCTAGTTTGAGGGGGATGATCATTGCATCATCAAAGAGATAAATCTGGGGAAAAACCATGTGGCCACTTGATTCTATCCCAATTAGCGTATCGCTTTTCTCCTGAGCATCAGCAGTCAAAAACGTATGTCCAACCTTAATGCGATCAATGATAGCAATAGGAGAGAGAACTTTCTCTAAAGCTAATGAACATTCTACATTCGCAAGTATACGTTTTAACTTTGGTGATTCTTTAAGCATAAACTTTGCTAAAATTAAACCAGTAATATCTGCTAGAAGAATTCGTCCCTGATCGTCAACAATAACCGCACGATCACCATCTCCATCAAAACCGACTCCAAAATCTGCATTCTCGGATCTTACTTTTTTGGCGAGAATTTTCAGTGATTTTTCGTTTGGCTCCGAACTCCGATTTGGAAAAGTGGGATCTACGTTGCAGAATAAAGGAATTACTTTCAATCCGATACCACGGAGAATTGCAGGGGCAGATAGACATGAAGCTCCATTACCACAATCAATAACAACTTTTAATTTTCGCTTTAATGAGAATTTTAAACTTAAAAATGATTTGTATTCTTCCTGTAAATTCTTTACTGTCATTTGGCCTACTTTGTCCCAATTGGGAGTCAGAAATTTACCTTCTATAAAAAGATCACAGATTCTTAAATTATCTTCTTCTGAAAACCCAACGCCATTACCATAATAGAACTTTACTCCATTCCAATCTGGAGGCAAATGAGAAGCTGTAATAAAAGCTGTTGCAAAAGCATTACTTTTCCAAGCTGTAAACATGCATGCACCGAATTGAAGCGGTTCCCCTGAGAACTCAATGTTAATTCCCGTAACCAT
>JBHLPG010000214.1:0-6680 GCA_048939725.1 Promethearchaeota archaeon
TGCATAAGCAATCGAATATGACTAGTTCTCATTTTGATCTCATACTGAAGGGATTTATAAAACTCAATACATTAAGATAGCCATCGAATTAGGATGTGAATCCCAAATGGCAACAACAGCAACCGAAGGTAAGTTAGAAAATTATCCTATCAAAATTGTCTGTATCTCTGCAACACTCACAATCATCAGTTATTTGCTTGGTACTCTTGTGTTTTATGTCGTTAATCCAGTCTTAGGATTTTTATTTTTGGTGTTAGCGGTCTCCACGTTAATTGTCAGCATGAAATTACGCTGTACCAATTGTTATTATCTCGGAAAGTATTGTAATTTTGGTTTGGGAAAACTTGCAGCTATATTATTCAAGAAAGGTGACTCGAACGAATTTAGTAATCCTAAAAAAGTTGTTCCAACAGCCATTTTGAGCTTTGGGACAATGTTGCTTCCTATAATTGCAGGAATTGGATTATTTTTGTTTGATTTTTCTCTAATAAATTTTAGTCTACTTGTAATTTACATATTATTTGGAATTGTACCGAATTTTTTTGTACGAGGGAACTTCTGCGATAAATGCATGCAAGGTCAGCTTGGCTGTCCATCTTATGAACAAATGATAAAGGGAAGACAAAAATAAGCCCTTTATTCAGAAGCATCTAAACTCCCAGGTGGAGCAGCAATTTTTCCGCTTAAAATTGGATCCTTAGTTTCCTCTAACCATTGGAAGAGTTTATTCTTCAGCTTTTCCTTAATTTGTGAATATTTAGGATCACTGGCAAGATTGTTCATTTCATTGGGATCATTCTCAAGATGATACAATTCTCCCTCTTCCCTGGGGGAATTAAAATCTGGATTTCGTTGAATGTAAAGCTCTGTAGAATCTGTTCCCGCAAAACCAATTGGAATCTCAAAACGAGTTGGGAGAATCTCAAAATTCATAATATATTTCCATTTCTTTGTTCTTATAGCCCGCATTGCGTTGTAGCAATCATGATAGGTCAGTTCGGCAAATATGTGTTCTCGTTCAGTGTATTTTTCGCCTTTTAACAACGGATAGAAACTCTGACCCTGGATATCCACAGGAACTTCCGCACCTACAAGTTCTAGTAATGTTGGAAACAAATCAATATTTGATAATAATTGAGAATAAATTTTTCCTTGAAATTTTCCTGGTTGATACATTACTAAGCCTGTTTTTATCCCCGAGTCATAAAGTGTACATTTTGCTTTTGGCATCGCCCACCCATGATCGACAGTGTATAATACTAATGTGTGATCCGCAAAGGAACATTCTTTCTCTAAAAAGTCGATAATTTTCCCTATGTTATGATCTACATGTTTTATGGCTCCAAAAAAGTCAGCAATATCTTTTCTGACTATTTGCTCATCTGGCAAGTAAGGAGGGACACAAATTGAATCTAATTCAGGTTTTTCAACCTCCTCCTCAGGGTAAATATATGGACGATGAGTATCGAAAAATCCAATATTACAAAAAAAAGGCTGTTGAATATGTTCTTCTTCCACCTTTCTTAAAAATTCCATAGCTGAAGGGAGAACATAATCTGAAGTGGTTGAAGTTTCGGGATCCATATGGATCTGTTGATAGCCTATTTTTGCTGCGTCGTCATGTTCATGCTGTAACCCTATCAAGTGTGTAGAGTACCCTACTTCATTCAAAGCTTTTGGTAGAGTAACATTGAACTCTGGTAAAGACCATCCCCTATTAACCAAGCCCATCAGCCCATGAGAATGAGGCATTTTTCCAGTTAAGATGCTACCCCTAGAAGGGGAACACTGTGGGGCCGAACAAAAGTAATTTGTAAAATATACTCCCGATTTAGCCATTCGATCGATGTTAACACTACTTACAGGATGACCATAACAGCCAAAAAAATCTCCTGTGTCATGGGTTATGATTAGGATGATGTTTTGGGGAGAATTCATTATTTCAGTTTTAATGAATTTCCCCTTATCATCCTTTTCACGAAATAGGAAGTTAATTCAAATTGAAAAAATTTTGTTTTGATGAATGATCTATTAATGGATAGATTTTCCCGAGTTGTTCTTGGAATAACCCAGATTCTGCTAGTGTAAGAAAATCTTCTTTTGAGTACCAGTAAGTCAGAAAAGCTAGTTTGTTGTTGTCTTGATTGATGACAAGTCTCCAACCCTTCCATCCTCGATGTTTTTGGAGTTGAGGAATTAATTCACCTTCGATAAGAGTTGCCAGATTTTCAGAATTATCGCCTTTAACAAGGCCTGTAAATAAATTTGTATACATTTTTTTTCACTTTTTTATTTCACTTTCAACTGAACAGTTCTTCAAATGTTATTGGTATTTTTCTATACGATATTCGTATTCTTCAGATTATAGCAGGAGATTGAAAACAACATTAGGCTAAATCAAGGCTAGGATTTTGAAGTGAGAGTAGGTTATCCACCAATTCCCATATTAGGTTCATGAGAAAATGAAAAGAATTAATGAACTCCTTATTTTGGGTCTGAATAGCTGACGAATACGGAGGATTAGTTGTGGAGGTAAAAATCAAAAATGCATTTGCATTCTCAGAATCAGGATCGATCATTAAGAAATTTGGCCTATTATCCAAAAAATGATGAAAGAGGGAAAGAATTGACGTAAATTTCTCCTGTAGATCTTCAAATGGTAGATTATCGATCATACTCTTGAATTTGGCAATACTAATTCCAGTAATTTCATCGGATATTTGATCTAATGAAACTACATTTCCAAGCTCTTCTGTTTCTTCATCTAACATGACAAGCTTAAGCATGACGTCCCTTTCAACCTTTGCTTTAATTATATTGGATATAAGCGGTTCAATAAACTCAGGATATAGATTACTAATGATTAGAATATTAGCTGAATCAATAATTTCTTTTGCAGTTCGTACAATATTATCTGCACCTTTAATCACCCAAACTTCATGAATGGCCTCAAGCTCCTCAATGGTTTTGGCAATGGAAGCAAGACTTTTAGTTGATCGTTTTGCAGCAATTTCAATTGGATCTAATATCAAATTCTGTAAGTGGGAGATAATACTTTTTGAATCTTCGAACAAAAGACGATATACATTCCCACTTCCCTTGATCTCATCTACGGCCACTATTCCTTTGGTTTCTAGACCAGTCAGTGCTTGATATATCTTATTTCGTGGTACATCGGAATGTTTTGAAATTAATGTAACAGTGGCAGAGCTTCCAAGCCTTACTAATGTAGATAAAACTTTTGCTTCATTTAGAGTTAATCCAAGGACTTGAAGGTCATCAATTAATGATTCATTAAAGGACAAGAAAATCGACCGTTGTAAAGAATATTAACTTATTATGTTACCCCTCAAAGGATAACCTTATAAATGTTACCCCTCTAAGGGTAACCGAGCTAATGAAGTTGGATGTGATTTATTGTCGCATGATATTGAGATCAGGAATACAACTAAAACGTTTGGTGATATTAAAGCAGTTGATAACTTAAACCTAGAAGTTAAGAGAGGGGAAATATTCTGTTTAGTTGGACCCAATGCTGCAGGTAAAACAACAACAATTCGTCTGTTACTTGGAATTCTGAAAGCGGATACAGGGAATATTAAGGTCAAGGGATTTACCATTCCAGACGAGAAGAAGAAGCTTCGAAAGATTATGGGGTATCTTCCTCAACAGCGGGCACTTTACGACCTACTTACGACTCGGGAAAATATTGAATTTTTCGCCAAAGCGAAAGGTATTCCGAATATGAAAGCTAAAAATAACACAGCTTTAATGATAGAGAAATTATCTCTAACCGAACATCAGAATAAGTTAGCTATGTATCTCTCTGGTGGCACACAACAAAGAACTGCCTTAGCAACTTCCATGGTGAACGAACCTGAAATTGCTTTCCTAGATGAACCAACTGTTGGACTTGATCCCGTTTTACGACGAGAATTCTGGGATTATTTCCGTGAATTAACCCAAGAACGAAATACAACCATCCTAGTTACTACTCATTATCTTAACGAAGCGGAATGGGCCGATCGTGTTGGAGTGATGAGGAATGGGAAGATGATGGCAATTGATACTCCACAGAATTTATTGAAACAAACTGGGCAACAAAACATGGAGAATATGTTTTTTGAATTGATAAAGGGGGAAGTATCATGAGATTCGCATTCTTGATAGCTCTAAGACTTTGGCGACAACTCACCAGAGATAGACGAACTGTTGGATTAGCATTGGTTGCTCCTATGGTTTTTGTCACTCTTTTTGGAATTGCCTTCGGTGGTGAGATTGAACATTTACCTATCATTGTCATTAACCACGATTCAGACGCTAATGTAGTCATTGAAACTCCAGCGCCATTTAACTTTGTCATTATTAACGAAACCGTCCCTTCAATTGGTAATTCGATATTACAAAGCTTGAAGAACACAAAAAAAGTAGATGTCACCACATCGATCTCATCCTTTGACCAAGCAAAAACAGAAGTTGATAATAAGAGCTATAGATGTGCAATTTTAATCCCAGAAAATTATACATACAATTTGGCTTCTCCATTGGGAGAAAATATCTCAATATCGTTTTATTTAGATAATAGTGATCCCCAGGTAGGAGCGGTGGTTATTCAAGCGTTTCAAGACGCATTTCAGGAAGCAGCGGGAAAATACCGTTCTAATTTTGGATTAAGCATTGAGTATGCCTATGGAGAAGATCTCTCAACCTTGGATTATTTTGCACCAGCAATGATCGCCTTCGCCGTATTCTTTTTCTCATTTATATTAGTGATCATGAATCTGATAGGTGAGAGAAAGGGAGGGACATTACCATTATTACTTCAATGTCCATATGAGAAAGGACAGATAGTGATTGGATATCTACTCGCGTTTTCATTATTAAGTATGGTACAAACAACTGTAGTTATTGCCTTCTCAAGTTTATTTTTTGGAATTTCTTTCGGAACCACAATTTCTCATTATGTCTCGATCTATTTGGGAGCAGTTGTGATCGGATGGACTGGGTTAGTATTAGCGATATTTTTGTCATCATTTGCGCGATCAGAATTCCAGGCCGTTCAATTTGTCCCAACGATTATTTTACCAGTTATTCTATTGAGTGGGATTATAATTCCTTTAGATCAAATTCCCATTGAAATCCGTTGGGTAGCATATCTGCTTCCGACGACATATGGTGTTCGATTATTGCGAACTATTTCCATCGAAGGCATGATGCTGGATGTTACGAACTTTGATTTCTTAGTTCAAATTATCTTCTTTCTAGTATTCCTCATTGCCTCTAGATTCACCTTAAAGGAAAGTTGATCCAATAAGGATATAGTAAAATGACAGACAAAATCCTAGTTTTAGGAGGAACAGGGCATTATGGAAGACATATCGTGAAAGCACTTCTTGATAACAAACAAGAAGTGAGAGTCTTATCTCGAAATACTGATAAAGCAAGAGAAATTCTTGGAGAAGAACCAGAAATCATCAAGGGAGACATAACCTCCAAAGAGGAAGTTATCAACAGTTTGGAAGGAGTACATGCAATAATAATAAGTGTAAGTGCCTTTAATAGGAAAACAATTCGAAAGGCTAAACTTATCGAAAGAGATTCGGTTCTTATGGTTCTTGAGGAAGCAGGAAAGCGAGGGATAAACCGTATTGTATATATTTCCGTATATGCAAAACCAGCTGCAAATATAGATAATCTCCAAGGTAAAATCAAACGAGAAATAGAAGAGAAATTAGAGACATCAAGTTTCAATTACACAATTCTTGGAGCTCCTCCTTCAATGGAAATATTCTTCAGAATGATTCGTAAAGGAAAAATGACTGTTCCTGGGGGAGGCCCACCAGCCTTACCTACAATTACTCCCAGGGATCTTGGTATAATAGCTGCACAAGCTGTAGAACGTGAAGACTTGAATAAAAGGCGTTTCACATTAGTTGGTTTAGATATAATCTCTTTCAGAGAAGCAGCACAAAGGATATCAAAAGTGACTGGCAAAGAAATTGGTTTTCGAAAGGTTCCACTGTTTCCAATAAGGGTAGCTGCAGCTGCTACTGGATTACTCCAACCGATCTTTCCTTACATTTCTCAAATGTTGAAGTTCATTTTAATGATGAACACAGGATTTACACCTGAGATCATTGAGCAGGCATATGAACATCAAAAGGTGCTCCAAGAGACATTCAATCATCAACCACTCACGGTAGAAGAGTTTGCAGAGATTTATTATGAAAAAAATCTCTGAAAATATGCTCAATCTTTAGAAATAAATTTCAATCATAAAACTTAGCGTTATTCCATATCCCCATCCTCGTTGTCTGGACAATCAGTCTTATTCTCATTTGAATTATATCGAGAAAAAGCAAGCATAAACGCCTCAGGAGACGTTAATTTTATTCTTCCAGCCTTCATTTTCTTCTGTCTCACAAAATGATTTCAAAAAAAGAACTAATTTTATGGAATAAAAGCAACCATAACATCTAGGTATGAGAGCTCTACAAACGAAAGACAACTTATTGTCTTTTAATGATTAACATGGCGCTATTTTCAAAATAAAAGTAATCTCTTTGGATTTTCTAATCTCTCAAAACTACTAACAAAGGTAATAAAGCCTGTTATCATTATGAGATTATCTTTTCTTCAAAATGAAATATATAAATCTCGTAATTCCAAATTTAGAGTCA
>JBHLPG010000215.1:0-6659 GCA_048939725.1 Promethearchaeota archaeon
CCACCTGGAAAGATCACAGGCTCCCTATTTGATCATTTTGCCAAGAAAAAACCAAAAACTGCACTCGTAACTATTGTATTAGGTCCTGATTTTGCAATTTTTCGTTCACAGAATTGTAAACTTGATTTTCCCAAGTTAGTAAAGAATTGTGCTAGAAAAATCCCTCATGCAGGGGTCGAAGGAGGAGGACATGAAGTTGTAGGAAGTATGAAGTTCATTACTGGCGCTAGAGAAGAAATATTAGATCTGATACGTGAATTACTTACGTTAATAGAGATCCCTATTCTTAAATGATAGATCCAGAATAGAGTGAGCATAATGGTAGAAATTCGTAATTATAATCCGTTAGATGAAGATAACTGGATTAAATGCCAGTTGTATTCATATTTAGAATCACCCTATTATGATGTATTAAATAAGGTAAAACCTCGTTATGAAAATCCAGCCATTGAGTTAGTTGGGGTGGAAAACGACAGAATCGTTGGTATATTGGACATTGAGATTGAACAAGAGCAAGGTCATTTCTGTTTTAATGAAACTGAACGTAGTGCTATGATCTCAGTTTTAGGGGTACTCATTAACCATCGAGGGAAGGGGATCGGATCGAAGTTGATTAAAAAGGGAATAAAATTAATCCAAGAGAATTATGAGATTCATCGAATTGAAATATGGATTCGGGAGGACCCTGGTACAATTTCATGGTTAAAACAGCTTAGGTTTCACAAAATTCATCAGTTTTATGAAGTTATCTTGACAACTGATTTCTTTGATAAGTTCCAAATTGAACTTCCATTTGGAGTAATACCCACATTTCTAACTGGAAGTGTGGAAGCAGAGGGATTTTCCCAACTAATACAGCAGCATCCTCCTGAAAGGACATCTCCAATTGTTATTTTTGAAAAAATATTTTGAGAGGAACGCCCTAGAAAAGCTCCTCAATTGGATCAAAGAGTACAAATTTTTCAGCTTGCTCGTTTTCCCTGATTGATTCCATTATCTTCCTCACGAGACTGGATGCTTTATCGAGTCCATCTTCGTCGAATATAGAGATGTGTTCCCATCCCACATGTCGCCAACTTGTAAGATGCGCCATTTTAGTGAGCTCCTGTTCAAAATTTTGAATATCAGCTTCATTGGCAAGTAATTTTTCGAGTATAATTTCTTGTATCCTATCAGCTGAGATATCTGCAGGAATTACTGGTTCTGAACCAGCTCTAGGATATTTTCGAATTAAATCTGTCCAATTTGTGTCTAATTCTAGCATGGTTGGTCTCATGTCATTAAGTAATCCAAGAATTGCCAGTTGATCCCCAGGTTCATCTTGATGACTCAAAGCTAATGTAAGGGCTCTACTGAAGATACGACAATTAACTAAACTGAAACCTGTGAGTAACATTCTTCCCTTCCTAGCGTTTCCTGGCTCTAATCCAGTGAAAAACTTTTGTTCTAAAGTATTGGCAATGATTTGCTCCATTTGAGTAAAAGGAATTTTGTTAATATCGGCTTCTAATTCAAAACTACGTTCAGCAATTCTAAAACCCCGTGAATAATAGGTTACTCCTTCCTGTTTGGCCTTGGCTATCCCTTCAACAATTGTTTTTCCGAAAGTGTCAGCTTCACTTGTTATTGAATCATTAAGATCCCTTTTTGTAACAATGAAGGAGATAGGATAGTTATTATAAGGTAATACACTTGAAATCGATGAAGCTTGTTGAAGTGAGTTTATCCAGAATTGTTTCGTGCAAGAATCCAGAATTGCTATTATAGCTTCAGCTGTTGAACCAAACCTCTCTCTTAATTTAGCCCATTTCTCCTGTCCTCCTATAGGTAGTAATAGACTAAAGAAATTCCCTTCATCAAATGAGACCTTTAGATACTCTGTTTCAATTGTCCCAGCAAAATCCTCTTGGTACTCCATAGAACTATCAGTTCGTGCTGCTAACTTTGTAACAATTGCGGTTTTTCCACCCCCTTGTGTTCCAACTACCAGAATCCTACCAGCATTGATTACTTTTTTCTGCATTATAATTACTCCTCTATTGTATCAAAGGCCTGCAATGATTGTCCTTAAATCTTTGGGATCTGTTGCCCTAGCTTGATCCAAAATCAAACGTAAATTATTCTTTTCAGGCCCCATTCCTAAAAATTTGTGGGGGCGAAAGATCACTTCAACAGGATCAATACCTTCCTCCGATAAGATGTCTACTTCTTTGAATATTAATGCTTGAATTCTATCTCCTTCCATTCCATAATAGACGATGAATGTTTCATCATCAATCGTGTATACAGTTTGTCTCAATTTTACATTCTCTTTCAACTGACTTATCTTATGTGTTGGCATGTTGAGAGCTTCTGCAAGCAATGCTTCTAACAATTCATTAATGTCAAAATACCATGGATAACCCCCTAATTGAGCAAATCGATACTGAAACATAAAATCATCCCGACTCCAAACACTCATCGTTTGGGGAAGGAGCCCCTTATCTCGTGTGAGATAATCTATACCTCTTTTAAAATCAGTTTGAACAAGAGAAACGGGGATAAACTTTTTTGATGTAACAAGACGGGAACGATCTTCATCTTTAAAAAGATTCTTGATTAAGGATACAGCAAGCGCCTCTTCTTTGATCAAGGCTTCCTCTAATATAGTTAACAAGCTATTACTTATGTAGTTCCACATTCTAGGAGGAAGTTGATCAGTGGCAATATAGTTCCCCTCTCGTGTGTCATTTCGATTGACTCGCCCTGAAAGGACAGAATGGGCTAGCCGTTGGCTTGCTTCTAGGACATCAAATTTAGGTTGTTTGTCTGATATTAGCAAAAGGGTAGACCTTAGGATGGCTGTTTCAACACCAGAATAGTCATAAATCCAACATTGGCTCCCTAGTTCCATAACGTTCTCAATTTCAAATTGAGCGCTCTGGAGAAAGGCATTCTCTTGTTTTAATTCATGAAAAGGACCCAAAATGCGTTCGAAAATATCTCCTAGATCGCTAATATTTCCTAAAATCTCCTTCCGTCGATGTTTATCCATGAAAGATAGTCCAATAAGGTGTCTTTCCTCAGAAGATTCCCCACCTCGGATTTCTTCATCAGTACTCGCACTTTTACGGCGGAGAGCAAATTTTAACCAATCTAGGAATTTACTAATAGGGTACCTATCTGTGGCATCATCATATACTTGATAAAGGCTACTTTTTTCCGAAACGGGCAATCCAGGCAATAGAGTTCTTATAATCTCATTTACCTGCATTTCTGTGAAATAGCCATCATTTGGATCTCTTTTATATTTGCTCCATTCAAACTGTTCCTCAACACGTCTGAAAGAGAGTCTTGTTTCTATCAAGTTTTCAATTTGGCGATCTGCTGTAGAACTGTCCTTTTTCTGTTGTAAACAGTCTTCAGCTACCGCTGTAAGGAGAATTGAATCGCAAAGGGTATTATTTTTGTTATAAAAGTAATTTGGTCCAAAATATGACGACTTTACTTCCTTAAACACATCATGAACATCTAAATGTTCTGTATAAGGCCATAAAACCAAGCTAAACAATTGTGGAAGTTCTGCACGATGCGCAGCGAAGAGTAATTTGTTTCTTTGGCTTAAGATGTAACCTCGTAGCTGTTTGATTTCTGAAAATAGGGATTTTATCATTGGATTTTGACTTTGCTCAATTTCTCTCCAATAATTGAGTTTGTCTTGCTTAATCTGAAATTTTATTTTGTACTGCAATTCCTGTAGTTGGGCTTCTAAGTCGGTTAATTCTTCTGAAATTGGAACAATTACCGGAGCAAGCCACTCAGAAATCATTTGGTATGATGCATGCATCTTTTGAGCCATAAGTCGAAAATCGTCTAGTTTTGAAGGCAAATTACGTGCTAAGCGAATGACTTCAAGTTGAGGAGCTAAATATTCTACTCCAGTAGCTCCAATTTTAGCTTTCAGTAGTTCCTCAACGTTTGTTAGATCAGTAACCATTGATTTAATCCTCCTTGCTTTCCTCTTCCTTCTTGATTAATTCTAAAAACTCAAATTGGGGATATATTACATTATTAATTAGTGAATTAGTCACTTTCTGTCTTTTCATCGGTGTTAACGTTACGGAACCAGAAAATATAATTTCAGCGCTTTTTAAACCAAGAATAGTAGAGTAAAGATCAGTAATCTCAGCTTCTCTACCAACCATCCCTACAGCTTGAGTTCCATATTGTTTTACGAGTGTTTGAGGATCATCGGTGCTTGCTGCTAACTCCTTTCTCAAATCCTGATCCCCTGCTTCTCGCATTGCAGTTTCTACTTCAGTTTTCATTTCTTCAAAATAATGTTCTCCTCTTGGTACAAGCCGTCTGTGTGGCTCGCGTATTGCATCTTCCACTAGATGCTCTTTATCTGTGCCAATATTTTTATACATTACTGAAACAGTTTGAAGTATTTCCTCTCGAACCTCCTCTGTTAGAACATACTTTTTCATGGTGTTTATTCGTTTATTCATGATAAGTCGCGATTGTATTCTACCACCGACACCCTCTGGTTCTGGAATTTGATTTCCTAAATAATCTAGGACTGATTCTATCATTTCTAATCCAAGATCATGACATATTTTTATGGGATCATAATTAGTCAAAGAGATTGGCATTAGGTTACTTTCTTCTGTGAGTTCCGAAAATAGGTCATTCCTAGAATTCATTAGATGAATCACTTCACTAGTAAAGCCTTTGAAATCTAGCTTAGACGCGTAATCCATCTTTAAAGTTGCAGAAAGTCGTTCTCTATGTGCCTCCCACCTATAAAGCTTAATTGCCTGGAATAACGTTCTCTTAATGGCTTCATCATCTGGAAAATCCTGAAACAGATCACTCTTCAGGTTTTCAATGTGAGATGAGGCCTGTTTGTCAAAATCTAACAAATTACGTAGCCATAGTTGGAATACGCGGAACTTGTAAAACTCTGAATCTCCCCCAGCTACATATTTTAGAGGAAAATTCAATTTTAGCTTTACTTCTGGATTATCCTTCCCAATAAACGGTCTCATATCTTCCTCCCTCATATTGGGTTCAATAAATCTCTTAACCAAGAATTTATCAGCTTGTTCAATATCAAGTAGGACATCTATGATTTCTTTAATCTCTTCATCGGAAAGAACAAACGTCTTAGTTTTTATCACATTTAATAAGCCATAAAGTTCTATCTGGGCATGTGAGAACCTTTTAACTAGCACTTCAGGACTTGTTGTTTGGATGAATAATCGTCGGTCCTCCTGTCCTTTGTCAAGATCAGGATCAAGATGTTTTAGCAATTCCTCTCTTGCATCTTTGAAAAGGATAGAAACTTCCGATTGAAGAGATGTTCTAAGAATGAAATCCAGCTCAGATTCAGGGAGGGGAGGAAGCAATTTAGTTTGGTCAGCAAAGAAAGAAATCTCTCCATACCATGGTCTAATTGTCCTCTCTTGGGTTTCAATAATTCTTTGGATAATTTTTTGGCGTACTCCCCTTGCATCCCAAGCGTGAACCGAATCATCGCCCTTATAGATCGAAGCTTTGTATGTTACGGCTTCTGCAGTGCCTGTTTCTAGAGGATATCTGCTAAAGTATGTTTCACCAAAAACCGAACTAGCCCACTTATTTTTTGCTGAGATCCGTCTCCAATCGGTTCTCGCTTCATCAAATACTGACACTTGTAGACCTCATCATAAGACTAATGCGATGAAATAATTTTAAGGATTTGCTTATTCATCTTCAATAAGAAGAAAGCTTCATTGAATTGGAATAATGTCTGAAGGAATGTATAAGAAAATTTCAGAAGTTTACATTACTTTTTAAAATGTTATTATTATTGATTATTTTTATCCTTTCTCTTTCTTGATTTTTTCCTACAACTACAGTGTACTTTCAATATATTCAGGTTTGGTTAAATACAAAGTAATAGATATGTAACTGCCAATCCCTAAAATATTTAAATTAGATTCTGTTTTAAATAATCACTAGATCTCTCTACTTCAACCTTCTTTCCTGAAAAACAGACAATACTGATGACATCTGTTCCCAACCCAAGCATGATTAACTCCTAGTGCAAGCAATGACTTATCGTCTTGTAACCAAACCTTCTCATCCTTTAAGACCCATGGATGGTTTTCATCTTGAATTAAACTAAGTGCTGTGTCATAAGCAAGGGGATAGACTCTTCCGTTTACAAAAACATTGTTTGTGATTATAACCATGTAACCATTATGTCGTAATAGTTTGTAAACTTTACCAAATATTTTTTGTTGCTCATCAATAAATCCTTTATAGTCTTTAAGGTTACCGAGGTCTTTTGGATCATCATTACTATATTTTGTATCTAATCCAATTTCTTTCCGCTTCTTCTGTCGAATTGCATTACGCTCTAGCTGACTCCAATAAGGTGGACTTGTAATGCAAAAGTCAACTGGTAAAAGGTTGAATTTTTTCCAATACTCCATAAGATTCCGTGAATCTCCACATATTACCCTCCAATAACTCGGATCATTGGTTTGATATATTGGGGGATACGCTGGAATGTTTATTTGTCCTATCCGATACTCACTAATCTCAGCATACGTAGGAGAAAGCTCAATTCCCACCCCGTTTCTATTACTCTGTTTTGCAGCAACAAGAGTACTACCCGTTCCAAGAAACGG
>JBHLPG010000216.1:0-6648 GCA_048939725.1 Promethearchaeota archaeon
GAAAGGAATAATTGAGATCTCGACGCATCATAATTCTACTGATACTTCCAACATCCTCCAGAATTTGACCGTAATTTTGACCAGCATATGCTAATAATGCAGAATTAAATGGATCAGAAAACTTAACTGAAGTGATAATGTGTTGTAAAACGGAAATATGACAATAGTCACCGATTCCTGGTCGCATTCGTCTTCTGTTTAGGATAGAATCAAACATATTCCGCGAGATCGTCGATAATGAAACATCAAATCGAAGTCTATCAGAATCACTGAAAAACTCCTTTGGCTCATGCAAAGAGCTACTATAATGATCCGACTCTTCACCTAGTCGAATATCAAATTCACAATAATCGTCTCCTAACCCCCAGCATTTTGTTTCTTCAACAGAGGCCTGTTCTCCGAGAGTAACCTCCATCAGTCCTGCAATTTCCCCAGAAATAAACCCACAAACATCTTGGCCTATATCAGTATTCATAACTGCAAGACCAGAATCCTTAATTTGTAATCTGGCATGATATGGTGCAATTTGGGTAATTGTAAGTTCTGATGCTAAGTTTGCAGCACTAGGATTTGGCCCATATAAAAGCTTGAACCCTTTCAGTAGTTCCTTGAAACGTGACTTCATTCGATGGGTTTCCATAATTTTAGGATTGTATCTATGTATCCAAGATTGCGCAGATCCAAATTTACCTGCTAGCTCACCAGAGCGAAATAGATAGGATTTAGCACTAGGATTAATAGACAAAAGTGATGTGACAATGGACTGGAGATGACCAATGTGAACATAATCTCCAACTGAAGGACGAGTTACTGTTTCAAGTTCTTCAATGTGTAGTAACCTTTCAGAAACACTGATAATCGATAATTTTCTCCAACGATCCCGATCTGTTTCGCTTGCTTTAACTCCAGCTTCAATTAATTTGTTGAAAAGATAGTTAAATAAATCGTATTGATCAGGGGAGAATATATTAGAAGAATCCTCAGTTTCAGAGGTAAAGCTAGAGAACATTGAGGCAGCCTGTGTTGCTGTAAGGATAATCTCATCATTATACAGAACATGAGGCACATTCCGTACTCCATATTTAGCTGCGATCTCACGGTTTTCATCTGTGTCAATAGTTGTAATTCTCGCTCCTCCTTGAGATGTCTCTACAATTCGCTTCAAATGTCGTGCAACAGGCTTACAAGCGGCGCAATGAGGGCCTTTAAAAAGAATGATTTTAATAGGTTCAGTCATGTTTATGGAGAACTCCATTGCCTTTTTGGTGAGATTAGACTCTGTTAAACACCTTGTAGAATGCCTTGATAATTCAAGTAATTCAAAGCTAATTAAATACTTTTCTCAATAGAGTATTTTTAACAATTAGTCTCGTATAAGCATCCATCCATGATTTTCACCACTGACCTTACTTGTTTCCTCATCTAAGTAGTATCTGCAAGAATAGCACATTCTTGAATTCATTTGATGGAAATTCTAACAGTTTCTCTAGAAATCTTAAAGAAATAATGCACGCATTTAATCATCCTGAGTATAATTGTGATCTACATGATTGACATTAGCCATAAATTAAGTGCTCGAACAGAAGAACTCACAGCCATTCTCGTAAAATACCTTGAAAAATCTGCTTCCATCCAAGCAATCACTGTTGTGAGTCCAGATGGCCTTCCAATTGCGTCCACATCTGATGAGAATGAGGTGGTTATCGCTGCAATGACTGCAGCGAGTCAATCATTATCCGAGCGTGTTCTAACCGAACTAGAACGGGGTGGTATGAAAGAAATCATGCTTACTGGCGAGGAGGGCTTTGTTGTCATACTTAATGCGGGAGAGAATGCAGTTGTCAGTTTTACAGCAAGTGATGCGAAGAATATTGGATTAGTAAGAGTTCTTGCTAAACAACTTGCAAAAACTATTTCAAAAATGTTCCCAGTGACAGCATAAGAGAAGCGACGAACTCTTACATTGTAATCACTATAGCAATACTAATTGGAAAAACCACTTCCATAGTTATACAAGAATATAACTTAAATGTCAAGCTTAATTGAGGTTTAAACGTCGCTTAGGTGAATTTCTATCATATATCTATCAAAAAATTTGAAAGCGAATGATGTGAGAAATCTGAAATGAGGATTGAGCAATTTGCAAGTATATATCTAGATTATAAAAGTCCAGTCGCTCTTGAAGTCCACCAAGGGTACCTCATTGCTGGTCAAATTCAGGGGAGAGCACCTTGTTGTATCTGGATAAATAAACAAAATATTGAAGGTATAGCTGAAGTAGCCAAAATCATTGCGATAGATTCAGCGTTTCATGGCTTACTCTCTTTAATTCCAGGTGGATCATTTGCCTACCGATTAATAAAAGATCAGATTGGATATCCCCCCCGCTTTAATATGATCTTTGCTCCACGATATTACACGATTACCTACACTACCATTACATTAGACAAGAAAGGAGAAACAAAAGGTTTAGTTGATGGTATTACCCAAAGTATTGATAATGTAGCAAAAATCGCGCTCAAGACTGGAAGTAAAATTCAGGATACAATCTTTGAATTTATCACGAAGGAGAAACCTGAAGCTAATCAACCGAATGAAGATGAAATCTTAGGGTTCACCTATATACGATTTGAAGATAAAATAAGTATGATAAGGAATAGTATAGTTGAAGAACGCTTATCAAAGACAAAATCAACACCAACAAAACTTGCACAAACGGCATTAGCAGAAATTGTTCCCCCTGTAGTTGTTAGTTTCAAAACCACTGCAAATGAAGAAGCAATCATTTTTCTCAAACACCTACAACAAATTGGTTATAAAGTCAATTTCACACAATCTTTAATTGAAGAAAATAAGCGAAGATAATCAATCCTGTCCTCTTAGAAAATAGACTTTGGGTCTTATTACATTACCTATTCAGGGAATATCCTGAAAAAGGAATACATTACTTTGCCAAAAATCTATGACACTGTCATTGTCGGAGCTGGTATTTCTGGAGCAATGCTTGCTCGGGATCTTACAAAAGAAGGACAACAAATTCTTTTACTCGAGAAAGGGGGCTATCATAAATTTCTTGGAAATCACCCTACCCTTGTCAGGATCGCTGATAGGAAGGGATTTCGCTATACAAAGGAGCATTTGTTTGTAGCATCTGGGATAACTGTTGGAGGTTCCTCTGTCATTAGTGCTGGGACTGCATTCCACCCTCCAAAAGGATTTTTTCGCCCTTGGGGAATCGATCTTGAGCAAGAACTTAATGAAGCGGAAAAAGAGGCAAATATTACAATCCTTCCAGATGAATTAATCGGTAAAGGAAATCTACACCTCCTTGACGTTGGAAATAAACTGGGTCAGGAATGGGTTCGATTTCCAAAATTTGTTGACCCAATCAAATGTATACCAAATTGTTCTTCCTGCATGCTAGGCTGTAAACATAATGCGAAATTTACCGCACGAACATTAATAGAGGAAGCAATGACTAACGGACTTATGCTTCAGAAGAAGAAGGTTGAGCGTGTGATTATTGAGGGAGGAAAGGCTATTGGAGTTAAACCAAAACGAGGGCATATAATCAAAGCAAATAGAATCATTGTTTCTGCTGGTGGGATCCATTCAACTATCCTACTACAAAAATCTGGGATTAAAAAATCAGGAAAGGGATTCTTCATGGATCCTATGATTTTCACGTATGGTGTTGCCACAAATAAGGCTCACAGAACAACCCATGATATGCCTATGGTTGTAGGTACATACAAATTTCAAAAGGAAGAAGGAATACTTCAAAGTGCTGTTACAGATCCTTGGGGAATGTTTCTGCTTAGTCTTGTTTATCGAAAAAATCCCTTAAGGATTACAAAATTTCGGCATTATCCCCGACTTATGGGTATTATGACGAAAATTCAAGATGATAAAAATGGTACTATATCCTCTGGTAGATTTGGTATTACTATTTCTAAAAAATTGACAATAGAAGACCGAAAACGTCTTGAAAGAGGAAAGATGTATTCAAAAGAAGTACTGCTTGAAGCAGGTGCAAAGAAATTGTTTTCCTCCCCTATTCGAGGTGCTCATCCAGGGGGAACAAATAGTATCAATGAAGTTGTAAATACCAATTTCCAAACCGAATATCCAAATCTTTATGTTTGTGACTCTAGTATCCTACCCCGTTCTTTAGGAGCTCCATTGGTTATAACTTTGATGGCTTTCGCCAAAAAGTTAGCAAAGCAAATCATTAATGAATCCTAAAAAAGATTTTGAATATCCTTTAAAGTTAAGTTGGGAGAGGAGAATTTATTTTAAAATCATTGGAGCTCCAATTGAAGCAAAATCGCTTGCAATTTTACTTACTTTCCGACGTAATCCATTAATGTAGGCTTCATTACTCCATTGCTTGGGGAAGATCTCCAAAAGGTTGGATTTTATTCCTCGAATTCCTGGTATGTTCTCTTCGTACTTATTATCAGTAGATTCGATTGCGATTTCATTCACAAAAATCTCATTAAAGAATTCAGAAATCAGAACTCTCATAGGAGCAGGAGAGTAATAAAACTCTTCATATTTTTCTGTTGCTTCCCTTAACATAACCAAAGGTTCCTTGAGTGGTAAGACTAGTTGTGTTAAGATTCTACCTCGCTCGAAAGCTCGGTGGCTTTGTCCTTTATAATCTTCTTGAACTCCCAACGTATTGAAAGAGAATTCTAGGAGATTTTCACCAGCAATCATGAAATCATAGGGAGGAGGAAACACGAATGGTTCCGTACTAAAGTGGTTATTGAGCCATTTTTCCTCTGGAATAACAAGACCTGTTAAATACCTAGTGTCTGTCGTTACAATCTCCTTCCTCAGAGAGAATTGTGTCCAATATATCCCAACTCCATAAAGCAAGAGATATGAGAGATTATAAAGAAACAAACGGGAAAAATCAACGGGAATAAAAATGACACTCGAGGCTATAATTGACTCAATGTCTTGATTTTTATAAAGCCATCTTCCATCAGCTGCTTTTTCGGGATCAGCAAAAGAAATCCAATCTGAAATTACGATTAAAGATCTTAACATTCCTAAGGGGCGTTTTCGCATTTTAACTCCGCCTTTTTACCATCTAGAACACAATAATAACTCGTTTTATTAGATTAACTACTTCAATAAGAATATTCATTCTTAATTTGAAATATAAAATTATTGTCTCAGAAATATATTTGGGTCGTAAAGATTCATTGACTTCTTTCAATTCTTGTGGAGAAAGCTTCCTTTTCGATTAGGCTTTGACTAAGTTCTAAAATTTTGGCTTTTTCTTCTAGCTTTCTCGTTTCGCGATCTTTTCCCAAATCATTCATACATTCAGACCAGATGTGATATATCCTGGAATCTAATGGGTTTATTTGTTGAGCATCTTTTAATATTTCAACGGTTTTCTCAGGTTCCCTGTAATCTAAGTGAATTAATGCAAGAGCTAGGATACTATTAATTTCTGACGGATTAATGGAAATAGCTCGCTCAAACATTTGTTTTGCTTTGTGATGATCAGTTTTATTGTAAATAAAGCCTAGGGCATGATAAACTTCTGGAGACTGGGGATATTTCTCAATAATAGGAAGGAATATTTTTAAATTACGCTCTAGAAAGAAGGCAGCTTCTTTTCTTATATTTACATTTGGATTGGATAGCAAATCGAGGATCTTCAGGATTATAGGTGAGTATCGTTTGTACGAAAGGTTAACCTTGGCATCCAATAGCTGCCAAACTTGGTTACGTACTAGTGAATTCTGATCTTCCATTTTGTCAATAATTTGATTGAAAATAGTTTCATACTTCAAATCTTTGAGATCAATACTCGATAATAAAAGAGAAATAGCTTTAGCTCGAGAATCATCATAGCTACTACTGAGTGAGTCAGTAATCACTGCTAATATTTTCGGATCCAATTCATTGGTTGTAAATAAGTTAGCTTGAATAATATTCCAAGCAATGGTTCTAATTTTGAAGGAATTATCGTTAATAAGAGTTATTACCGTTTCCTTAAGCTTTTTAAATTGTAATGGTGAGAGATTAACACGTTTATCAATTTCTAATAATAATCGAATGCGAATTGACTCCTGTTGACGGCGCATCAAATTTACAATCTGTAGTGGTGTACTTAATTCAATACTACCTGTAAAAATTTCAATGAATCCGAATCTATCAATACCACGTTTTATTTGATTCAATATCCCCTCTTGAAACTTAATCTTTATTTCATCTAACTGGGGATGATTTATCTTTCGGATGAAATCGATTTTACCTTCTAAATTTACCCATTCATCCAATCTTCTGTCATCATTAGTAGCATTAAAGAGGCGCTCATCAATATTAAACTCTAAAAGATCTTTCTCAAGACTTTCAACTAAAACATCTACTGACTGGGAGAATACTTGGGAGGTCCTTCTCCTTTTAACGATGGGATCAACCAATAACTCAATAATTATTTCTTGAAAATCCAATTCTTCTGCTATTTTTTCACTATCTTCAATAAGAAAATGTACCAAAAATGGAATGAGCATCTCTTGCACATCCCATTGTCCTTCTTCTATTATATTAGGTATTATATGAGGCTCAAGAATATTATACAATCCTTGACGTGTGAGGACGCTTAAAATTTTCTTTTTTAAT
>JBHLPG010000217.1:0-6634 GCA_048939725.1 Promethearchaeota archaeon
CTTCCGATCTTCGAAAATCTAATGCTTGCTGTCCTCTAGGCATATTTCTAGTCTTCCTATTCGTCAAAAGATATTTGCTAGATAATATTCTTAGTTTTCCATCGCCTAGTTTGTGTGTATTATCGTACAATGACGACAACATTTCCCTTCTTATGTCCTTTTTCAACATACCGATGAGCATCGGGCACCTTTTCTAGTGGATAGCGTTTATCAATGGCTGCTTTGAGTTTTCCAGACTCGCAAAGCTCTTTTAGGAATACTAACTTTTCATTTGTTTCGTTTGTTGAAGATTTTACTGAAAGAAACATCCCATTTTTGGTTAGTGAGTTCTTACACGATTTCGAAGAAATTTTGCCCACAGCATCAAAGATAACATCATAGGTTTCACCATTCTGTGTGAAATCCTCTTTTGTGTAATCAAATACCTTATCAGCTCCCAGAGATCTCACCAAGTCTAAATTCGTGGTACTACAGACCCCAGTTACTTCCGCTCCAAAATGATTTTTGGCAAGCTGAACCGCAAATGTCCCCACACTTCCCGAAGCACCATAAATAAGGACTTTCTGGCCATTCTGAATATTTCCTTCTCTTAGAATATGCAGTGCCGTCATTCCACCAACAGGAATGGCAACTGCCTCTTCAAAAGTCATGTTAGTCGGTTTTAATGCAAGAACCCCTTTAGAATCTTCAGGGACACAGACATATTCAGCATTCCCACCCATGCTCAATCCAAAAGTAGTCCCAAAAACTTGGTCACCTTTCTTAAACCGGTTTACATCTTTACCAATTGCCTCAATTTCCCCTGCAACCTCATGCCCAGGGATATTTTTTCGTTTAATACCAAATAAATGGAAGATGAGCGAGAGGGGGAATCTAAGCTTTTGAAGTATTACATCTCCTATTGTTACTGAACCCGCATGGACCTTAATCAACACTTGATTTTCTTTAGGAATTGGTTTATCGATTTCTTGTAATTCCAGAAACTCTGGGGAGCCGAATTTTGTACTCACTATTGCTTTCATTTTCTCTGATTTTTCCATTTTTGCCCACCTAATTAACAGATGACAATATCTAGATCCAGCTCAATGCACAGCTCTGGTCATATGACTCCGGACAGATTTCTTTGAAAAGCATAAATAATGGTATGAATGAGGAAAAAAATGAGGTTTAAAATGTTATACTAATTTTTGTCTACTATACAAAGTAGAGGGAAAGATATCCAAGATGTACCAGAACTTCTTTTTAACTAATAATCAATATCGCATAAAATCCATTATAAAGCAATAGCTTAATAGTTTATTAATTAAACACAAAAAGGAGAATAAAATGAATACTTACAAAACAAATGCAATAATTTCGGGAGTATTATTCATAACTGCAACAGGTGCAGCCATCGTAAGTGGATTTTTCTTGTTACCCATTCTACAGACTTCAGATTACCTGACTGAGGTTTCTGCAAATGAAGTTCAAGTAGCGCTAGGAGCGTTTTTTTATTTTGTTATGGCAGCAGCAGGTGCAGGTATTGCAATACCGATGTATCCAGTCTTAAAACAGTATAATGAAGGTTTAGCTCTTGGGGCTGTTGGTTTCAGGCTTATTGAGGGCACAATCTTTATGGTTGGTGTACTGGGCTTACTTGTACTAGTTCCATTAAGTCAAGAATTTGTCGATGCTGGAGCTCCAGCTGATTCCTATTTTCAAACTGTGGGCGAATTATTACTAACAGGGTATACAGTAGACCAAGCTGTTGTGCCAGGGGTATTTGCTTTTAGTCTAGGTGCTCTGATGTATTATTATTTATTTTATCAATCAGAACTCGTTCCCCGATGGTTATCTGTTTGGGGTCTTATTGGGGTTGTTTTGGGAATCGTTAACGGGTTATTCGACATCTTCGGTGGAATTCCTGAAATGATCTCGATGTTGTTGGATTTTCCAATTTTCGTGAATGAAATGGTTCTAGCGCTATGGTTGATCGTTAAAGGCTTCAATTCATCAAATGACTAATTTGATCATTGAAGAATTAAATAAGTCCTAGACATGTAAGATGAAAAAGGTAATTGAATCATGGACGACGTGAAAATTATTCTTTCATTCTTGTGGGTGGCTGTAGTACTCTGTTATTTGTATGGCGATGTGTTTTCCATATTATCTGGTGATTTTAAGCTAGGAGAAATAGATGGTAAGCCATTAACCGAGACCATGGTATTGGTGATGGCCGCAATAATGGTTATTCCAATTATTATGATTGTTCTGACCCTCTTGTTAGATTATTCTATGAGTCGTGTGGTAAACATTATCGTAGCACTAATCTATTTCGGATTTAATCTCTCTTCAATTAGAGGCTATGCTCTCTATGAAAAATTCACATTATTAGTTTCTATGGGATTCAATCTAATAACAGTTTATATTGCATGGAGTTGGGTACTTTAAGGAAAGTTCATATTCGGTGAAATAAATGGAAAGTAAGATGAAAGCAGTAATTTGCACAAAATACGGACCCCCAGAGGTTCTTAAACTTGTAGAAATAGACAAACCACAACCAGAAAGCGATGATGAGGTTTTGATTCGTAACTTTGGTACATCAATTAATACCGTAGACATATTACATCGCGGCGGGAAAGCTCCGAAAGTAGCTTTCTGGGGTCTTAGGCAGATATTAGGAGTTCTTCTAAGGCTTACAGAATTTGGGGGCTTACGAAAACCAAAACAAAAAATTGTTGGTGGTGGGTTTGTTGGTGAAATTTTATCTGTTGGAAAAGATGTTACAGATTGGAACGTAGGAGACCATGTTTATGGATATTCCGAAAAAGGAGGAGCCTCCGCTGAATATATGGCCGTTCCTAGCAATGTATTGGCGAAGAAACCAACAAATTTGAACTTTCAAGAAGCTGCCGCCGTCCCTGGGGGATCTACCCCTGCACTAGTGGCCTTTAGGGATTTAGCCACACCTAAGAAAGGAGATAAAGTCCTCATTATCGGAGCTTCAGGAGGAATCGGGACATTTGCCGTACAAATGGCTAAGAATGTTTATGGTGCTGAGGTTACTGGGGTGTGCGGCCCTACAAATGTCGATATGGTAAAAGAGATTGGAGCAGATTTTGTAATCGATTATACGAAGGAAGATTACACAAAGAGTGATATTACATACGACATAATTTTAGATGTTGTTTCAGCACAGAATTTGTCCAAATGCAAGAAGATCCTATCCTCTGAAGGAACTTATATTGCAAATAACCCCATAAGTAGTCCAAAAAGCCTTTTCCACATGATGACAAATAACAAAAGGTTCAAAACTGGCACAGCGGACGAAAGTGCGGCTGCTATGAATTTGATCCGAGAATGGATAGAAGATGGGAAGATCAAACCAGTCATTGATACAGTGTATCCACTAAGTCAAACAGCCGACGCACACCGTCATTATGAGACTGGTCGTTCCAAAGGACGAGTGGTAATTAGTATCGAGTGAATGGAAGGCATTCTAATGGTTTTGGAAGACACAAAGATAAATGTGAAGCTAAAGCTCGCAGCCCTTTGGTGTTCTTTGGTTTTAATATATCTCTATGCGGATCTTTTTGGATTTTATATACCCGGACACATAGATCAGTTAAGAGAGGGAGAAATCGCTGGGTATCAAATCACTCAAGTGTTGTTATTGGGATTTATGATACTAATGACCATTCCGAGTCTAATGATTTTCCTGTCTCTGACATTGAAGGCAGAAATAAATCGCTGGGTAAACATCATCACAGGTTTATTGCAACTTGGATTTGTGGTAGCGGGGATATTTGATCCAAATATCTATTATATATTCGCTTCTAGTGTAGAAATTGTACTTCTTTTACTTATTATCTGGTATGCATGGAAGTGGCCAACACAGGAAGTGTAACCTTCAAAAATACTTCAATCAATTCTATAGATTTGTTTGTTTTCTGGATGTTCTCTAAATCTAAGTTTCATAAAGGCTTTTAGCCCTCAGAATCTCTGACGAAAAACTATGTCATCCGAAGGTGTTTCAATAGACAAAATCATCTATTATGTCTTCTATGGGATTCCGATAGCATGGGAGTTGCTAGTGTAATTATTGCGTTAATAATCCCCGAACAAGCAATAAATATGATCCTACCACTCGGACTTGGAATGGCATGCTTAGGAATTGCTGGGTTAGATTTATTGGATAAAGAATGAGGACTATATCTCTCCTTTCTTTTTTTTGGGGTTGTTTATCGATCAAGGAGCTGTGATCATTCAGAAAGACAGCTTAAACATAGCTAATGTTGGAAACATCGAGATCGGAATCAACTAATTGTACATCCACACGATCAGGTGGGTAAACGGAACGAATTACTAATTCATTGGCCCTAATTGAGAGATTTTTGATGACAAAGACTTTTTTCATTCGGGATTGCATTCTAAATTTTTTAAGATAGTAGCAGGTAGAAGAAACCATTTTGTAAATAAACCAACGAAAGTAATGGTGACGATGGGAGCGGTAACTTCGCCAGTGATTCGGGGGCTTTTTTTCTTAGGATGAATTGTTATCTCAACCGATTCAGACGCACTAACATCCTTCTCAACTTTAATATCCCCCCAGAGTTCAACGTTCTTCCCTTCAACTGTGTATGCTTTTACCGATTTTCCTGTAATAAAAATATTCTTACCACGTACAACTCCTTTGATTTCACCTGTTCCCTCCACGGTGATGTTTTCTGAGGATACTAAGTCATTTCCAATTTTCAAAGAACCTTTGACGATAACCGGCCCTTTAGTTGTTTCAAGGTCTTTGCTAACAGTTAGTGTTTTTTCAGATATGAGAGAAAATACTTGGATAGATCCATGTGCAGTAGTTTCGCCAGTAATATGAAGATCATCCTCTAAAATCAGGTCATCATTTAGAATTTTGGAATGAAATTTCATTTAGTTCAATTTCCATGGTGATTATAAATTAATAACCAATTTGGTCACGGTAAAACGAAAACATTACTCCAATTCTCTCTTAAATATTCTTTTTAGTTCAGAATAAAGGTATACTGGAATCAGGAAAAAACTAGAATCTCTTACTCATCCCCCTTTTTTTTTAATTCTTGACTCACAGGTAATCCTCAAAAAGAAAATTGTAAATATGAAATTCCACCAAGGGTACCATCATGAAAGAGGTCTTTTTAGTTATCAATCCTATCGCTGCTGGAGGAAGGGTGGAAACGATGTGGAAGGATGAAATCAAACCATTAGTGGACGAAAGTGGTTTAGAATATGATTTTGAATTCACTTCGGCTCCTCAACATGCAATTGAAATCGCCAGAACCCGAGTGAATGAGGGATACAAGATCATCTGCTCTGTTGGAGGGGATGGAACTGCCAATGAGGTGTTAAATGGGATTTTGAAAGCTGAAAAACAAGGGATTTTCGCAGCTATCCCTGTTGGGACAGGAGATGATATTCCTACAGCCTTTGGGATCCCAGAAGGAGATGTAGAAGCTGCTGTGGAATGCCTAGTTAAAGGTCAAAATAAAAACTTCGACGTCGGATACTGTGAAACAGCAGATCGATACTTCGCGGGAGTTGCCTCCATGGGATTTGATGCAGAAGTTGCAGATCGAACAAATAAAGGATCCAAAAGATTTGGTGGGACAAGAAGCTATCAAATAGCTCTTGCACAAACTTTGGTAAAATTTAGGCCATATGATCTGATTATTCATATAGATGGAGATCAGACCATTGAGGGGAAAAGAATGTTGCTTGCCATAGGGAATGGAAAACGATATGGAGCGGGTATGCATATCTGTCCAGCCGCAGAGGTAATCGATGGGAAATTTACTGCCACTACTCTACGAAAAATGGGTCGCATCACGCTCGTGAGATTTTTCCCTACGGTGTACGAGGGGAATCACCTAACCCATGACAGTGTTGATACGTTTGAGGGGAAAGTCATACATGTGGATTCGCCAAAAAAACAATGTCTCTACCAGGTGGATGGGGAAATCATGGGATATTTACCTGAAACCTTTGTTACTAAACCTAGTCATCTTACAGTGCGAGTCCCTACTCCGTGGTTATCGTATACGGAAATTTGGGAGGAGAAATTAAATAAAGAGAAAGGATTCACAAAGCCATTCACAGGAAAACAACTGACGTTAGCTAAACTCGCGTATCTTAACCCGATTTCCAATTACAAACGAGGACTCGAATGGAGTCATACTCCATTTCAGGAGAAAGAAATCATCGAAGAACCACGAAAGGATGAGAGGGAAACGGGTGATGAGAGTGAGAATTTATATGTGAAAGAAAAACCATTCTTGAAACGTGTACAATTTTTCTTGGTTCGAACGTTTGTTCAAACACTTAGTTTATCGGTGGCCTTCACAGCGCCAATAACTTTTCCGTGGTTTTTTGATTTTGTTTTTCCCGACTTATTAGCTCTAATTCCACCAGAAATTACCCAATTTCTTCTAGATTTAATTAAAACAATCCAATCGTTTTTTATTCCGATTTTTAATTCTTTTACTTGGTTAGAACCGTTTATAAGATGGCTAATGGATATCTCAGCAAGCTTCAACCCTTTTCTCGTTTTTTCACTCTTAATGGTTCTGTTCCATAACATTGGAATGATTTCTGATGAGGAATATCAAGATCCATT
>JBHLPG010000028.1:0-26491 GCA_048939725.1 Promethearchaeota archaeon
GTTGTTATCGGGAAGAATGGAATTGTAAAATCTGAAATAGAGTCTTTTACAGGTGTTTCAATTCAGATTAATAGTGAAGATGGTTCAGTTCATATCTTATCAACATCAGAAACAACTGATCCAACTTCTGTTTGGAAAGCTCGTGATATAGTGAAAGCAATTGGAAAGGGATTCAGTGCTGAAAAAGCTTTCAATTTATTAGACGATAACATTTTTCTCGAAACAATTGAGCTAGGAGGAACGAAGAACAGTATTAAAAGAATAAAATCACGAATTATTGGTGAGAAAGGAAAAGCAAGAAAGATGATAGAAGCAAGCACAGAAGCTCTTATTTCCATTTTTGGTAACCAGGTTTCTCTCATTGGAGAATTATCAGAAATTAGGTATGCCAGAGAAGCTATCATGCAATTAATTCAAGGTTCGAAACATAGTACAGTCTATCGTTACTTAGAACAATTACGATTTAGATCTAAACAGGAACCTCTAAGAATTTGGAAAAAACGTCATCTCGACGAAAATTGAAACTTTTTTAAAAAAATCCTTATGTCACTCCTTTGAGTATTTAGGGCCGATAGCTCAGCCTGGAAGTAGCGCCTGGCTTGCAAACAGACAGTTAGGTAACTTCTGTTCAAGATATCAGGAGGTCGTGGGTCCAAATCCCACTCGGTCCATTATCTACTTCTATGAAATAAAATAATTTATAGTTAATATCTTAATCAACGAATTCACTAATCAGGAAAATAATGACCCTAATTCTTTGAGTAGTTCATCAGCATTCACTAAAAGCCAATCCAAAACTCCCGTTACAATTGATAAGATGAGTAAGAATCCAAACAGACTCAATCCTATCAGTATTCCTTCTTCAACTAACGGTGATCCTCTTCTTTTGATACGAAGGAACTTCGTTAAAGGAAATGCTTTTTGCTTAAGGTGATGGATTTTCATGTTTTCACCAAATTTTTTCTTTCTTTTCATCTTATAACCTCCCAAATATTAGAGCTAGAATTTCGATTTTTGGGTAATTAAAATAAATGGTAAGACTGGAAGTATTGGTGCATCTCGTGAGGTTACTCCCCCCAAATAGTACCAAACCTTTGAAAATGGTCATCCTAGGTGAGGGAGGTGTTGGAAAAACAACATTATCTAGGACATTCATCAAAAATTCATTTTATAGAGAAACAAAACAAACCATTGCTGTTGAATTCCATTCAAAAATCTTTTCCAATGATAATATTCCTTCTAGCAAAGTTCAAATTTGGGATCTCGGTGGACAAGACCAGTTCAAGAACATGGGCGTATTCGGGGAGTTTTGTAGAGGTTCAGATGTTGCACTCTTATGTTTCGATCTAACTGACCTATCATCCCTGTTTTCTATTTCTGAATGGTTAGCTTTCATTGAACCTCATGTACCCAGATTTTTAATTGGAACAAAATCAGATATAGCTTCTTCTGAAGAAAAGGAAATTGATTTATCAGCTTTTCAGAAGAAATTCCAGTGCGTTTCTTCGTTTAAATGTTCGTCAAAGGATGTTCTCTCTATAATAGAGATTTTTGAAACTATTATCGAATTTGTTCAGAATTCTAGGCAAAATAAGAAACTTTTTTCTCCAGATTCATCATTAAAAATCTCAAAAAATCTATTAATTTCTTAAGGTGGACTAAATGCAAAAACTACTAAGAAAAATGCAAAAGCAAGAAAATGAAAGAATATTAAGTGGCGTTCCGGGTTTTGATAATCTAGTCTTTGGAGGGCTTCGTAAGAATTCGGTGAACGTGATAATTGCAGATCCTGGATGTGGAAAATCAACATTTTGTTGGCAATTTTGTTCCAAAGAAATTCACTCTCCAGCTTTATACGTCTCATTAGAACAAAATTTGAATTCTGTACTTCAGGATTGTCGCGATATTGGCTTAACACAATTTGAAGAGAAGTATAAACGAGGAAATTTACAATTTCAAGTTGCTTTTTCAGAAGATTCAGACTTGACTTCAGGGGAAATTGCATTACGTTTTTTCATGTCTGAGTTACCTAAGTATCTGGAAATAATCAAAGAAACAGCAGAGGGATATCATGGAGGTATCCGCATAGCAATCGATCCTCTTACTCCTTTACTTTTAGAAATTCCAGAAGCAAACCAACAGAGAAATGTAATAAATCGAATTTTTTCTTCATTAAGAAAGATTGGAACCTCTGTTGTTACAATTGAAAGAGGCTTTGGAAAAACTCTTGCAAGGATCCCACTTTTCTTATCTGATTCAATTATTGAGTTAGAACACCTTGGATTAGGTGGGATTTACAATAGAACCCTAAGTATTCGCAAGTTCAGAGGATCTAGTCATGCAGAAGCCCCTCAGCCCATTGGATTTGAGAAAAATAAGGGGTTATTAGTATATGATATCTCAAGATAGCAAGATTTCTCTGGACCCTCAATTAAGTAGTGAGCACTCATTCTCGCATTTATCAGCAGTTGTGGCATCAATTAGTGAGGAAATCGAACATTTATCAAAATTTGACGATGTAAAAGCCGTATTACTCTTTCGAGTCGACGGACGAGTTCTAGAATCCCAATATAAAGAGGAAGCATCTGAAACTGTGTTAATCGTTGTCAGCTGGGTTCGAAATATCATTTCGAAGACGACAGAGGAACTCCAACGAGGATCAAGGTCTGTAAAATATGATAAAGAAATTAATCTAAAAATGACAATTCCGGTGTATTTTTATCTCGCTGGGAGATCTAGTATATTAGTGACCCTATTAGATTCAAAAGCAAATAGTGGATTAATGGAAATTGAAATGAGTCGTACTGCAAAACGATTGGGTTGGATTATTGACGAAAAACGACTCCTGAGTTAATGGAGGAAAATTTTCTAGTCATGGAGGCACTTGAACTGAAAGCTGCTGTTGGAATCAATATTAATCATGATATAACACAAGCCACAATAAAAGCTCTAAAACAAGCTGAGTCCAGGTTATTCCCAGAAAACCCAGATGTGATCTTATATTTCACTGGATGTCACACAGGGGGAGCTAAGGTTTACAATAGTGCAATGGCAACAATTCGAGAAAAGTACCATGATATTCCGTTGGGGGGGTGTTCTGGCGTTGGGGTAGCAACAAAAGATGATTATGGCATAAAGGGAGTGGGAATCATGCTTTTATCTGGTGTTACTTCGGATAGTAATGTTATAAAGCGTTTTCGAATTAGTAATCGTCTTAAAACTAGAAAAGTAATTAGAAATTGTGAAAAGACAGTAAAATTAGCCAAGAAAAGAGATGGTTCTAATACGACCCATATTTTCTGTCCCCCCGGTCTAGGATTTCCTAAACTAATGGCAAATTTAATGGATCATAAGATAGAAGGTTTAAATCCCTTTTTTGCTTTAAATAGCAGAATTTGGAAAAAATTCCCTCTTCTCCCCGCTGTAACTGGGCCTTTCATGGAATTTTTTATGAATCTCTTTGGCATGGGTATTTCCTATTCCTCATCGTGGCCATTGTTCACAAAACTTTATGAGAAAGGCATACACTACACGGGAACCTTTGGCGCAGATCCATTGACCTTGGAAAAAACATATCAGTTTTGTAACTACAAAGCTTACAAGGATTCATTAACTTATGTGTCAATTAGTTCTCCAGAATTACGATTTGAAAGTAGGGCTGACTCTGGCGCTAAGATAATACCTTCAAAAAGCTTTGAAGTTGAAAGCGCTATTGGTGGCGGATTCGTAACAAAAGTAAATGGGCAATGGGGTCGTGATGCTTTCCTAGAACTCATAGATATGACTGAAACACAAGATGTTTTAGAAGAAAACACACGAAAGTATTTTTATTATCACCCATTTAGGCCTTTATGTGTCATTGATGAGGAAAACACCCAAAACACCTATGCTATATCAATGAACCCAAATCTTAACCATGCTCTTGTTACTGCGCCCAATCAGGTTGTGAACAAACTAAATGCTAAAGATCCCAATCGTTATAAAGCATTTATTTGTGATCAAGGCGCTACATTGATTGAAGATATGCTTGATGAAGCATTAGCAACTACCATCACCCCTGACACCTCATTTGGTTTACTTTTCGAATGTGCAAACCGATCAATGATTATTGGCGATAAATACGGAGAATTTGTAGAAAAATATTCCCAAAAATTCAAAGAAATCCCTTTCTTGATTGTAATGTCAGGAGGGGAAATTAATTCTCAAAAGTTCCCTATTGTTAATTTTAGCGCTGTAACAAGTATAGCTAAAAAAAAGGCCTCTGCTACATACTAAGAAGCACTATTCCATATGGACGGGATAAGGATCGCATTTATTCATACTATTCTTGGGATAGGAGCTTTTCCGAAAGAGCTACAAAGTTTAAGCATGAGATTTCTAAGTTTACAGGTCGTAGTTTCTGGAATCTACCTTAGCTATTCATGGATTTCACTTTATTACCTTTCTGTTTTAGACTCTTTTAACACTTTTAGTATGATCGTAGCTATTGGAATGTTAGCTGGAACTTTTCTTGATGTACCTCTTGGATTCTTAACAGATCGTAAGGGGCAAAGAATGGCTTTCTGTGGTGCTTTATTTTGTTTGATGCTTTATTATGTCGGCTTAATTTTTGCATCATTTCCTATCCAGTTCGTTTTCTTAGAGATACTAGTCGGTATTTACTCCGCACTAATATCAGGGTCATTTATTTCCTGGTTTCTTAATTCTTGGGAAACCTTAGCTCCAAAATCTTCTGATTCTGGTTTATTATTTCGAAATATTATGGGAAACATTAGTTTTGCAAAATCGATAATTACAGCTTTAGCAACATTCGTTGGAGGAATCCTCCTTCAACAATTTGAAATTTTACCTAAATATCTATTCTTGATGCAAGCTCTTATTGCTGCACTGGGGATTATATTGGGGTTGAAATTCATTTCCAGACCAAGAATTAAAGAAGAAATAAATGGGAATCAGAAAGACAATATTCATTCTGGAGAAGATAACCAATTTGTCTCAAGATTTTCCTCAGTTTTAGGTATTTTTAGAAACCATTATTTGTTAATTCTCCCGTATTTCATAAGTTTCTCAATCTTGAGTTTTACATCACTTTCTTTTAATACTATAATCTTTTCTCCTCTCGTGTATGAAATTTACTCATCTAATCAGACTTTTAATCAGAATGATTTTATAATTCAATTCACAACAATTTCTCTTTTATTCATCACTATAACGATCTCTCTCTCGAATGTGATCTTTGCTCTATTCAGCCGCCTATCAGGAAAACTGACCGCTTTCATTAACTCAGCTTATAAAGGAATCCTTATCTTCTATACTCTAGATTATCCACTCGTATTCATGGCTTATTTGTTAGTACTAATGGCCGACTTCCCATCTACTATCAAGTTAACCCTGATAATCTTGATCTTTTTCTTCAAAATCATTCTAGGAGGTTTAGCTACTAGTCTATACTGGCAATTATACTACCAAATCACATCTTTCGAACAACGCAGCTCTCAAGAATCACTATATAATACAATTAATTTGATTATCTCTTTACTCGGATATGGAATAATTGGAATAATCCTAGAATCTTCTGGTTTTGAAGATGCTTTGTTTTTCTTAGTCCTATTGAGCTCTTTGGGGATATTAACACTAATAATCGCTAAAATTCCCAAAAGTATTATACTTAGGAACTCTCCACATTAAGAAAAGAGATCTCTTTTTTATATAAAGTAAGGATTTACCTAAAGCTGGCATAAAAATGGTGTTGGTTTTGAATGAATCCCGCTCAATCCCCTCTAATAGTCTTTATGACTGATTTTGGTAATGATCCCTACGTGGGAGTTATGAAAGGGCAAATACTTCAAACAAATCCCTCAGTAAAAATTCTTTCTCTGAGTAACCATATTCAGAACCATAATATCCGTCAAGGCGCATTTATTCTCTTGAAATCCTTCAAGTTTTTTCCTCTCAATACTATCTTCTTAATTGTCGTTGATCCAGGAGTGGGTGGGCCTAGAAAGGCCGTGGGAGCCCATATTAACAATTATTATTTCATTGGGCCCGATAATGGTATTCTGTATCCAATAATTTCTGAATATGAAGAAGCATCAGTTGTTGATCTCCCAATTCCTAAGAATGTTCCATATACTTTTCACGGCAGAGACGTGTTCGCTCCTGCAGTTGGTATTCTCAGTCAAACTTATAATTTATCAGATCTGGGCCCACCAAGTGTATTAAAAACCTCTCTTAATTTCCATTGGAATCCCAATGCATCATCAGGAGAAGTGATTTTCATCGATCATTTCGGAAATATCATAACGAATCTTCCAGATTCAATGAATCTAAAATTCAATAAAGAGTATTTACTCACGACAAAACGAATTGAGTTCAGCGCGTCTCTGAAACGAAGCTATTATGAAGGTTCAGATCAAAATCCTTTTCTTCTGATAAATAGTTTTAATACATTGGAAATTGCTTTACAGAACAGAAAGGCCTCAGATCTCCTAGATATTCTTTCAGGTGATCGTATTCAGATTCATTTGAACAATTAGACAATAAGTTTACTTGATACCTAAGAAACCACGTAAAGCAGGATTCATTTCAGCAACTCTTTCCTTGCTGATCAATTCGAAATATTGTCTCATAATACTGACCGATAGCAAAATACCCATTCCAGAACCTATAGCTCCTAGGAAATCAGCAAATGCTGCAAGGGAACCTATAAATAATCCCCCAATAACTGCTATTGTAGGAATATACATTTCTAACCTACGTTCAACGATCTTCTTACTTCGTCGCCATCCTGGCATTTGCATCCCTGACTGTAGGAATTGGCTTGCGACATCACGAGGACCCATTCCTGCGGTTTCTAACCACATCACAGAAAAAATGACAGAAAGTACAATTAAAATTACGGCATAAATTAAAGCACGAAATATAGAAAAAAAAGTATCAGTGGGATTAAATACACCAAAATCACCAACAAGCGATCTTGGAGGGGTCAGGAAGTAAACAAGACCAGATTCAGGTACATATTGTTGAGATGAAGCATCTTCTGTGAATGTTCCTAAAAATAAGGCCAGTGGATTGGTTACTGTTCCTTGTGCTCCGCCACTAGCATTCCAAACCATTTGGGCAATAAAATAAATATCCGCAAATACAGCTGAAGTTAAAATGACTGGAATATTTGACACATATAGAAGTTTAATAGGGTAAGTTGAACGAATACCCTTGTATTGAGCATATGAAATTGGAATTTCAATCCGCATCGATTCAAAATAGATTACAATTATGAAAACAATTATTGTGGCGATCACAGAAAGAAGAGAAAGGGAAGGTAAATTCACATTCTCAGCTGGGCTGTACCGGAAAAAAAGTGCTCCGATTGCTTCAATGGGGCCTCGTTGTGTTGCCCATGCAAGAAATGCGAGAGCAATTCCTCGCATCGATTGAACAGAATTGTCAGTAGGCCCCTCATAGAATGTTTGAGCGGCAAATAGTCCTTGAAATATTTGTAAACCAACACCACCTGCGATGAATAGAGAAATTCCAGATCCTAATCCCCATCCTTTCTGAATCATTTCATCTAAGAGGATAATGATGATACCTGCTGCTAATAATTGGGCTATTATAGCCAATTGAGTTTCAAGATTAAGGTTTGTTCCGTAGGTCCCCCCAATTAAAAATGCAGCCGCCTCGATGATTGTCATAACAACCGACATTACCTTTTGTGCCCCTGTATAGAGGGATCTCTCCTCTGGATCTCCCATATTCACTGAGATTATTTTGGATCCTACTAGGATTTGCATAATAAGACCTGCGGTGACTATTGGGCCGATTCCTAGCTCTGCTAATGACCCTTGAGTAGAAGCCGTGATTGTACGCATAAAGGCGAAAGGATCTGCTCCTTCATGTTGAGCTCCAATAATCGGAGTGGATGCCATTACAAAATAAATAACCAAAGCAGCAAATGTCCACACGACTTTCTCATTGAAATGAACCTCGCGAGTCGGTTTAACGACTTCTGGAGTGATTGACATAAATGGCCGAACAACTTGAAGAAACCTAGATGTCACATGACGTACCTCCGGTATTAAATGAATGTTACTAAACCATAGAAACTTAGATTATTTTTTTAATTGAATCTTGTGGAAATTTAGAGGCTGCTATCTCTGTATATTCAACTTTGATTTCTTCTTTTATTGATTTAGTCTCATCTTCATTTTGGTAATTTTCAGACAATATTTGATTTAAACTCAAATGGATAATTGATTAAATAAAAATCGAGTAATTATTTGTTTAAATCTTAAAAATTGTAAATTAGGACGAAGATAATACTATTTGGAGATATAATTAAAATTATTAACTTTTGATTTAAGAATTAGTTATCTAAAGTTTTTATTTAGGAAATTTACTGGTCAAAAAGCTAATGAAGACTCAAATATTCACTTTGAATAATGTCTTTCTCAGCGTGGAGTTTTGCAACTATAGATAAAATATTTTATACTGTGCAAAACGAGACCGTGTCAGTTATAATCTACATGTTTAGGCGGGTTATTTGAATATGAATGCTTTAGGCACTGCTATCAGTGCTAGGCGTAATAAAGGCGGAACATAGGAGCATTTACACATGAAAAAGAAACTAGAATCGAGTTTGGACGTTTTTCTCATTGTAATGATAGTTTCTACCATCTTTGTAGCAATGAATCACAATATTGACAATGGATCTTCATCAATCAATGGGAATTACCTCAAAAATAATATAAAACAGATTGATTTGAGTTCACTTGATTTTTTCGATATTTCTACCTTTACAAATACGAGTCACCAAATAAATGTTAGTCGCGTAATCACTGCTAACGAATACGGGTATACAACCTCCCGTACAGAGATCACCCTTCATAACTCTGTATCGCAACCTATTGATGCCTTTAATTATTCAATTCCATCTCATGAATTTGCTGATACTAAGTTTTTGCGGGTTTATTCTCCGAATAAAACGGATTCTGATTCGATGGTCTTAACGCAGATAACACAAAATGACTCTGTTTTATTAGTTATAAAATTCCCTTCAGTCGAGAATAATCAAAGAGTGTCTATAATAATCGAAATGGATCATCCTAATGCAGTAACATTTGATGAAGACGCTAGGTTAGATGAATCAGCGCGTCCATACCAATTTAATCTGAGTTTTCTCCCTTTAATCTCTATTCCAATTACTTATTATGAACTTGAGTGGAAAGTAGGCCAAGATATAGATGTAAAAGTGGAAAATGATTCAATTCGGCCTACAAATGATTTTTTCAAGGGTAATTTCCCAGAAAACACATCTTATGGATTGAACTTCAGAAACATTACTGGACTTTCAACTATTGATCAATTATCATTGAATCATTCTAAATACGGTGATTACAACCTCACTGCTCTCGAAAATCTTGATTTTATTCCAGCTTACATCCCTACTCTTAGCACAAACTTTTCCTCATATCTTTCTTTTGAATATTATCAACGAGAAAATACGAAAATTGAATTTACCGAATTAAAAACAGTTGTTTCAGTTTCAGAGTGGGGGTACGTAACAACTACTCACGATTTTGAACTACGAAATATCGGAATTAAATCAGGTGCAAGCCTTTCTACAGCCCTTGGAGGCCCTACATTCCCAGTTATAACTTTATATTTGCCTGTTAGTGCTCAAAAGATTGGATTCCGCGATAATTATGGAAACATAACCCCATCCGTCTCTTCTGATCCAGTTCTTAATAAAAAACTAGTTGAAATCAGTCCTAGAGTTCAAATAGAACGACAAGAGAAATATGATATACAAATTTCTTATCGAGAACAAATTACTGATGTCATGAATGATTTAGGAAACGGGAAAGTCCAATTATATACTCCTCTGTCCTTGGGTTTTAATTGGACTATACAAAGATTTGAATGGAATCTACTCCTCCCATCTGGTTCAAGATACAACATAACAAGTATTACTAATGATGTTGAAACAAGTATTTCAAGAGCATCTAGTTATAATTCCTCTATCCGAGATAGGACACTTCTTGGGATTTTTGATAAAACAGGTCTGGAACTTGGTTTTGAGAACCTTACTCCTCTTAGTAATCACTACATTAGCATCGAGTTCAATTTTTCTCTTGTTAACTTCATTCAAGTCCCGCTTTCCATCTGTATTTTCTTTTTACTGGTAGGATTAGGCTACATTTTAGTTAGGAATTTTTCTTTTGGTCTTAAACCTAAAAGAATTGCCATAGAGGAGATCCCTCTAGATTTAATTAAAGACTTTGTTAAAACATATGAGGAAAAGACTGCAATTCGAGAACAAATCTTAAGACTTGATCGCAAGCGAAAGTCAAGGAACATAAGCGCGCGAGAATACGAACAGACCCGACTTATATTAAGGAATCGCCAACAAGGAATTGATCGATCAATTGTTACTATATCAAAGAAATTATCAGAAGAGGGGCCTCGATACAGAGTATCAATGAGATCTATTGAAGTAGCGGAAGCCAATCGTGAAGATATTCTAATTAACATCGAATCTCTTGAACGGAAAAAAACCCAAGGGAGAATTGGTAAGGACGCGTATGCTAAACTTAAAATAAATTACGACAAACAGTTACGTAAGGCAAATAATGAAGTTGATAAGGTTTTAATTGATTTACGATCTCTCCTTACTAAATGAGGTGGGAAAACATACCTCCTCAGATAAATATTGATCAGAACCTCTGTATTCAATGTTTGAAATGTGTTCGCAGTTGTCCTGCTGAAATTCTTATTCAAGAGAAGCTAAGTAATAAGACTAAAAAAGGACAAATAAAAGTCTCAGATCCAAGCCTATGCTTCGAATGTCGCGCCTGTGAAGTTATTTGTCCTGAATCTGCAATCAAGGTGATGTGTATAGTCGCAATTTCAGCCCCGTAGTGTAGTGGACCATCATGCGAGGTTTTGGGATAGATTCTAATATATAAAAGACATATATGAGATTTATGAAAAGTCCTCGTGACCTCAGTTCGAATCTGAGCGGGGCTAATCCCTCTTCATCATAGGTATAGACTCGTTGTACTTCTGTGTTAGTTGTTATTCTTTAATAAATTTCAAATAGAAGGATTTCTTACTTTATCGGGAGTAATTTTACCATAAATTAGCTGGATAATTCTCAATTATGATTTGACAACGAAAAGGGTTTACCTTCTGTAAGAATTTCGGGGGGGATCTTATCTTGATTAGCTGAGAGAAATTTTAGGTCTTCCTCCTCTTTTCTGAGATCGTCTGGTAGCATTACTGGTATTGTCCCTTTAATCGGATAATAACGATTACATTTTGGACAAAAAATAAGACCCGATTCTATTTCTCTCTCATCTTCTTTAAAAACGTACAACTTTAGTTCAATATTCTTACAGATTGGACAAGCTAGAATTTCCATTAAATCCTTCTTCATTGATTTTCATCTCACATTCAGAATTAACCTTCAGGAATCACTTCAGACGGCTCTTCTTACGTTCATAGTTGTACCACAACTCATCCGGGGATAACATCATCACTAGTGAATTAATATTTTTTTAAAGTCTTTTAATAGTAAAACGTACTTCCTTATTATTAGTACGTAACTGGATAAACAAGGAGAATAACTCCAATAATCACAATAATGCCGAAACAGACCACAACCCATTCACGGAAGTAGCGTTTGTGCATGTCAGGGTCGGGTGTTTTTAATAATTGCGTCCGAAAATTCCACGTAATCAATGATAAAATGGCTGCAAGAAAAATGGGCATTAAATTCTGTACAGTCTGGTCGAGAATAGCCAAATATAGTATTGTTGCAACCACTAAGATGACAATATACCCAATAAGAGAGATATCCAGCAATTTAACGGGTTTGGGAAGATTAAACCACCCTTCAATGTCAGAACTCATGGTATTTTCCTCTAAATTGTCTAAGCAAATGAATTTTGAAAATTTTTATTTGTGTTTTCTGTGTTTTAAACATATCGGAGCTTACTGATATACTCTACCCGCTAAAGCGTGGTGGGTTCTATAGTTACTGGCTCATTTCCAGTAGAGCTATTCGGGAGTATCAGTACTTCCCTTTGACACATCCCTGTCTGTGCCAAATTAACCAATGTATATTTTTGTTGAGCGATGTTGAATGAGGCATTGCAATTAGCATGGTTAACGTGTCCACATTGACACTTAAATTGTTAGTCGTTCGATAGCCAATACGTCCACATCTACTGTAGGTCTTAGAGGTATTTCAGGGATCAATATGAGCGACAGGTATTCCTTGCAGCTTGGTTTTATAATCAATAAATGTCTTTAATTGATAGAACGACCAACTGTTCAACGAATACTAAAACGACTTATTCACGTTGGTTATTTTACGAATATTTTTTAGATCTTCCAGCACTATCCCTGCATTATTCTCCATAGTAATTCTACTCCTTCACCTACTTGGCCATTTTTTCGAGAAAAAATCTCGAAATTTCTCATTAAATCTCTCATCTTTTTGATCAAAAATCCTCTTGAATCCTAGAGATCCAAATTCATCCCTGCAATAAATTAGCAAGGCTTTCTTTTGATTTTTTCTTGTAATTAATCTAGAAGGAGTGGTAATGTGTCAAGAAATTGGTGTTTGACATTAGCTCAAAAACTGGAATATTGATGGGAGAAATATGGGTGGTTTGATTTTTCAGTTTCAAAAGTAATTTCCGACGATTTGTTTCGAATTTATCGAAATCTGTAAATATTTTTGGAATTTAAAAAGAATATTTTTAAAATTCAGCCATTTTTACCTTCAATCAACAAGAACTTGGGGTATCTTGCAATGAAAAAAATGAAAACGATAATTCTAGGAGCAGCTGGACGAGATTTCCACAATTTCAACACCTATTTTCGTGATAACGAAAAATACGAGGTAATAGCCTTTACTGCAACTCAAATTCCAGATATATCGGGACGAAAATATCCTAAAGAGCTGACTGGATCCTTATATCCTGAAGGTATCCCCATTTATCCAGAAGAAGATTTAGCATCCTTGATAGAACAACACGAAGTCGATCAAGTGATAATGTCTTATTCGGATATTTCTCACGTTCAGGTAATGCGGAAAGCCTCTAAAGTCCTTGCAATTGGGGCTGATTTCAGGTTAATGGGAACTAAGCATACTTGCATTAAGTCTGCCAAACCAGTCATTGCAGTATGCGCAGTCAGAACAGGAGCAGGTAAGAGTCAAGTTACACGGAAACTGGGACAAATATTACGTCAACAAGGGAAACATGTTGCTGTAATTCGCCATCCAATGCCTTATGGTGATCTAAGAAAACAAATTACCCAACGATTTGCTAATCTAACTGATTTGGATAAACATGAATGTACTATAGAAGAGCGTGAAGAATATGCTCCTCATATCAACGCAGGAAATCTAGTCTTTGCTGGAGTAGATTATGGTAAAATTTTAATTGATGCAGAAAAAGAAGCTGATATCATTCTTTGGGATGGAGGTAATAATGACTTTCCTTTTTATGTCCCAGATTTGTGGTTCACCGTTACTGATCCTCATCGTCTTGGACATGAAACTACATATTATCCTGGCCACACTAATCTTTTAGCTAGTGATGTTGTCATTATAAATAAAGTCGATACAGCTAAAAAAGAGGCTGTTGAAACATTATCAAAAACCATTAAAACAGAGAACCCAAAAGCACAAATCATAAACGCAAAAAGTGTTGTAACCGTAGAAGATCCTGATAAGATCAATGGGAAGCGTGTTTTGGTTGTAGAAGATGGCCCAACCGTAACTCATGGAGATATGGAATATGGTGCTGGGATGGTTGCAGCTAATTCTAACCATGCTTCTGAAGTAATTGACCCTCGTCCGTTTGCAGTTCGTTCTATTAAGGATACTTTCAAAAAATATCCTCATCTTTCTCGAGTTTTACCTGCAATGGGATACGGAGCTAAACAAATCAAGGATCTTGAAGAGACAATTAATAACGTTAACGCAGAAACTGTGATAATTGGAACCCCTATAGACTTACGAAGGATAATTAACATTAAGAAACCCAGTACTCGTATTACCTATGGTGTTGATGATAACACTACTAAAATACTCCAAGAAATCCTGAAAAAAAGAGGTTTCATCTGAATTTTGGATAAGATGAAATTTTTTATCTAATACATCTTTTCTAATATATTGGAGAGTCGTCTCACTAAGAATCTAAAAAGGACTATTAAGCAAGGACTGGTAAGAAAATATCTAGTAGGACTCTTGAGTGGACACGATCACCATATATAAACCAAGAATTGCTACCAGAGAACTAACAAATGCTACAAGGACTCTTTCAATCGGAGGATATTGATAATAGTACATTAAAAATGAGACAAGAATGCTCCATCCGAGACCAAGGCCTCCTACAATCGTTGCGTTATTTCCTTCATCAAATCCGAAACTCTGACGATTTCCATACCCAAGTCCAATACCACCAACTATTCCACCGAACCAGATTAGAAATAATTCAATATATGGAGTATCTTGGGGTGGTAACGCTATAATAATCGCTATCATAAGACTTATCACAAAAATTAAAGTACCGATTAATGTTGGAGTTTTCATGTTGATAAACCTCTAGATAAATACATTTTCATGTGGTTAGATTCTCCCTCCCTTTGTGGCTTTTAATTTTTTTCATAATAGAACTCTAATTTTTTTAAGAAACAATGTCTTGACAAATAAAATAAGTAGAACAGTATTAACAAAATTACATTATTGGAATGAATTCAGTAGGTTTATCCGTAAATAGAAAGAGAATATGATCTTGGAAACTAGCATGTATTACAAAAACTGGTCTTTAATAGCTAATTAAATAACACAAAAGAGTTAAATCTCTACATTTTCACTTTGTTACTCTTAAAAAATTCAAATGACAAGAAAAGCTAGAAGGGAATCTTAAATAAAAAAATAATAGTAAAACTACAACAAAAATTTAAGATCATTAACAGCAGCGAGGTTAGTGGCTATTTTTTTTACTAGGGCCCGTGGCTTATACGCGTTACAGAAACATACGTGTGGCAAAGCCTGGATAGAGTACTGCGCTGCGGAAGGTCAAAAAAATAAGACTGGCAGAAACGCAGGGGTCAGGGGTTCAAATCCCTTCGGGCCCGTTTATAATAACTAATCTTTTGGCAAATTTAGTCTAAAATTGTTTCGAAATTAGCATTCTGTACTTTATTAACGGTTATCGTAAACAGAGCTTCTTCGTACTTAACTTGCTTTAAATTCTTTAACCTGTTACTGTAATATTATAATCAAATATAAGTAATAATGAAGAAAAAAAATAGTGTATTGAGATCAAATTTTAAATCCCAAATTATGATGTATTAACCCTTACCCACTTTTTCTTGGAAAAAAAATGTCCCCATTCATTTCAAACGTCTTAGGAACTTTATATCATCCTTTTAAGACAAAAAAAAATAGAATTCGCTGTATTTCAATTCAAGAATTCAGGGATACAGATGATATAGAACTTGAGATGGAACATGGAAGTCTAGTTATTATTTTTTACAAAGAATTTCGAATAAAAAAACCAATGGATGCTAAACGAGTTTTACAACGATTAAATGCATTCATTCGGCAATATGAATATGATATGCTGAACCTAGGAAAGCTCGATTATATCTTTCTCCTACCTAAAGATTACACACTCACAACAGAAGCGTTAACAGCTTTTTCATGAGCTATATCTTAGACTTACTTGTCTTATTCTTTCTTCTCAAGATTAAGGTAGACAAAAAATACGCTTGATATAAAAAGAAGTGAAGAAGCTAAAAATAATCCAAGGATAGCTGGATTTGGTTGTTGTGGAGCAGGAAATGGAGGTTCGATGTATACACGACCAGCAGTTAATTCGATTGGCAAATATCCAATGTGATTTGCCATAAAGATTATATCACAAGCTCCATAGCTTAAATCTTCAGTACTTACCCAACCAAAATATCTTGATGCATTATTTGGGGATATAGTCATTCCTCTTGAACTTAAGATGGTTCCTGTACGTTCGAGGGTAATGATTAATTGAACTTGTGAGAGACTCTGATTTTGAGAATCTACTATAGTGACGTTTCCATGAATTATATCACCGATTTTAATTGATTGACCATCCAAATCTACCCAAGATTCATAGAAATTCATGATACCAGTATTTTTTCCTAACCATTTTATTGCATTGAGAAAAAAATCTGTGTTATCCAAGAAAATGCTTGAAGTATTGGCAAGAGGTTCAATATAACTGTTATTAAACATTTCTGCTGATCCAATAGCTAAAATTCGAGCCCCATTTTCAAATTCTAAAGTGGAGATTAGGGTATTATTCTCTGATGGAGCTTCATCAGAATTAACAAGTAAAATAGGATTGTAAACCAATATTGCAGGAGACAGATAGCTCTCTAATTTGGATTCATTAAAATTTATTCCCAATCCGTTTGGACAAATGAGTTGAGAAATATTCTCTATTAGAGGGGTCTTTGGAGTCGTAAAATTCCTAGACAACGCCCCCTCTGAGATGATAGATTTAGAGAAATTAAAACTTAAACCAAAAACAGTCAGGAGGTCGTTTAATGGTTCACTAGTTTGGTTTCTAAACCCAGTAGCTACGAGAATAGATTTTCCATCCTTTATGAATTCTTCCACTACTTCTATCTCATTTAATTCAAGATCAAACGCGATTGTAGGCGCTATTATAGTTAAAACATCAATATCTGCTAGATTCTCTGAAGTAAATTTATCATTAAGGAAAACTACTTGCTGAGGGCTAAAGGTTGTATTAAGAATTGATGTAAGATTAATAATTTCACTTGAATTAACATCATTATTATGACTTAAATCGATTCCAATAACAATCTCTGATTCAAGAGAAGGTTTAACTGTTCCTTGAACTGTTTTAATATTTAAATTAGCATTGTTGGTCATTAGAATGGTTAGAAAGAACACCATGACTATTATGAACCAATAGATCTTTGGTTTACTCAATGAAAACTCCTCTTTCTTAATTTTCACTTATATTTCATGAACAGATTGTCACGAGTCACATTTTCTGTTTATAGAAGAATATTTGAAGATAATGGAGGTCGAATCTTACCCCTTTTTCAGCTGTTTTTATGTACTAGGTTGGACACCAACTATTGAAGTCACTCCTCTCAGCCTTTTAATCAGGGTACTACAGCACGATAGATAATGAACTCACCTGCAGTAGGACTATTACGTACTATTTTTAGCACATCTCCCACCTTCGCACCTAGAAGTTGTACAGCAGGATCTTCTGCTGAAATTTTTGGTAATTGGTGTTTAAAAATAGAATATCTCTTCTCTAATTCATCAATCTCTTCCTCTGTTGCAAACTCATGCAAGGGAACTAGATAATGTTTAAATAAATTAAAAAAGGGAAATTTTATTGAGAAAGTTTCAATTCCAGCAGCTTTAGCTTCACGTTTTGCATAGTGGGTGTATTTGTTTAATGCAAGTAGGATAGCGTGATCGTATCCTTTTTTCTCAATTTCCTCTTTATAATCGCGTAACAATCGAACACCTACGACCTCTTTAGTAGGTATTCGTACAATAATAGTCCTTTTTGTAGCATCTTTTCCATAAATATCATAATATTCTTCTTTTTCAACTTCAGAAGTGACTTTAAATCCTCTTGTTGAGAGAATTGATTTGGCTCCGTCTATTACTCGCTCTTTACGACCATTCACACCTTATATTCTCCAAACACCGTTCATTTCGGTGATGATGTCTCGTTTTTTTGTGTTTTTCTCTATCTTGAATCCTTTTGATTCTATTAATAATGCCTTTTTTTACTCCTCGGAGGCAACTAAGAAAGAAGCTTCATCTTGATATTTTAGAAACGGACAAAAATCATTACAGTCTAGACAGTGGATGCACTTGCTTTCAAGAACACTGATAACCCCTGATTTGACAATAAGTGCTTTTTCTCTGCATGAATAAGTACAAGCACCGCATCCATCACAATGAGTCACCCGATATAAAATTCGAATTAAAGAAGAAATCTGATTCATTAATGCATTCATACTACTATTCTTAAGGATAATCGAACCATCGCAAAAAATACTAATCTGTCCATTTTTCATTTGAATTGAAAGAATATCTAATTCGGTATTGTATTTAGTTAAGCCCAAAATTGGAATTAATTTCTTTATTCTAGAGAGATCCAACATTTGATTTGCAGATAAAAGTGTTGAAAAACCTCCCTTAATACAGGGAGAAGCTTGAGATGTGCAATGAAATGCTAGATCCTTTTCATTAAGATTCGGATTATTAGAGTTATTATATGTTACATTTTCTGCTTTTAACAAATCAATAATCTTCTGGGGAAAATATTTCCATCTCCACAACCCCCATGATGTGTATTGTTTCGGTAATCCTTGGTGATTCTGAATTTGAAGCAGCTCTTTATTGAGTTTCATAAATAAATTGGGATGTGATTCTTTCATTATTTCAAAGTCGCTTAAGGAGGAAGCGGGACAAACCCAACATCCTATGCGTATAAAACCTTGATTATAAAGAGGATTGAGATATTTTGTAAGGTTGTGTTTATATATATACAAAAACACCTCAAAAGCATTCCAGTTGTTTATCGGTGCAGCTGATACTTGTTTGGGAATCCAGGGGTTTTTTGAGACTCGAGGTTCACGAGATCTACCCAATGATTCATATCTTCTTTTCCCGATATAACAAAGTATCTCTTCTTCATTTGGAAAATTTTCCATTATCTCATTAATTGGAGACAATTTAGCAGACTTACAGCACCATCGAGAGTTTCTAGAAGGTGGTCCAAACTGCTTAAATCGTTCCCAAAAATTCCATGACTCATTTTTGTTTACCAAAATTCTCTTTTGATATTTCTCCTCAATATGCTTTAAATTCTCAAGGGTTTCAGGATATTCTAATAGTGTGTCTGAGAAAATTATCTCAAAATCTACATTGGAATTGGTTACAAGATCTAATGTTACTAGGGAATCCTTTCCACCTGAATATGCCACTAAATGCTTTTTGAATTTTTCTGCTGTTCGTTCAATGAATTTAACTGCCTCTCTTTCCAGTAATTCTAGAGAATTTTGGTTTGCACTTATTATTCTTTCCCATTTTAGTGGATATGATCTCAAGGGAGTTGTAGCCTTTTCACGATATTTAGTCTTGACTGCAACTCCTCTCCTCCGTTGGACCATTTGGTGTCCATCCATCTTAGCAAGACCTACTGCAATTATCTTGTTTTCACAGACAACCATAACAGGATCATCGGGGGAAATAATTTCATCAGCCTGAACAATACCTGGAGATAGTACCGAGGCTCCTCTAATAATCGATTCTTTAGCTCCGCTATCAACTGCTACCCACCTCCTCGATTTAATATCCCATATTTTTGATGCTAAGGAAGCTCTTGGTAGCAGCTCGAAGCTTCCTTTTATTATATTAAACCGAAATACTCCAATTATCTCACCTTGAAAAATAATTTCATCCATGCGGTCGATATATGGTACTTTGTTCAGGAGAACCACCTGATTTTCAAAGAGGTTCTGAAACTTTTGGGCTGAGACATCACCAAATTGATATTGAACAACAGATACCATCCGTCTCAGATCACCTTCAAAAGCAGGTCGAACATCACCAGGAGGAGACAACTGAACCTTTCTACCTTTCATTTCACATGTAGAGCAGAATTCACGGATAAGAGGTACATGACACGATTCACACCAATAAAGCCTTATTTTTCCAAGATAGGGTATTTTCACTTTTGTATCGCCACTACGAAGAATTAATAGTTCTCGTTGGTGGAAAAAATAATAGGGGAGATTATAATAAACTCACATTTATACCAAACAATTATAGAAAAAGAAAGAGAAAACATTTTTGAAATCATCTTCAGGATTATCTTATTGAAATAAATCAAAGGGAAGAAGTATGCCTTCACCTTTTTGTGCTGAATGCGGAACCTTAATCGTTCCTAAGAGGGTGGGGGCGAATCGAAAAATAATTTTTTTATGCCCAAATTGTCAGAAAGAAACAGAAATAGAAGATACGAGTATTTTTCAGGAAAGTACATCAATAAAACATAGCCCTCGAGATCATACTCGTATTATAGAGAATGAACCTCCCCCCATACCAAAAATTTTTACTCAAACCTATGATGAGCGAAAGAAGAAAAGATGTCGTCATCCTAATGCGGTTTTTCAGGGTTTTTATCAATTTTCTAGCGGAGATGAAGCCTCTCGCAAGTACTGGTATTGTAAAGACTGTGGTCAAGTCTTCAGATTTTCTGGAAAGGTCAAAGTAAAACCTAAGCGTAGGGTGATATCTGAGAATAATGTCGATTCGGACTCATAAGCACATAATACGAATCTCATCTCCATGACTCCTCCAGAATCCGTGATTTATCTTTTATTTAAGCTTTCAAGTATTTTAAAAGAATCATAACTTTCAAATAAGTCTCTTAAGTCTTTTTATATACATTCAAGGTAATATTCTTGAATGACAAAAATCTAGAAAAATTCCATTGGTTGTATAATTATGACTAAGGAAGGAAAAAGACGAATTTATAATGCTATTAAAGAGCATAATGGGCAAAAATACACAGGGATGAAAATAGGGGGAAAGCATAGATGGAATTATAAAGATGGCAATTGGAATGAGACGAAAATTGCACCAGAAAAATGGAAATTTGACTTCATTTGTAATAAATATAGAATTCATCAGGCACCAGTTGGTACAGGTGCATTGAACAACACAAAATATCACTGGTATATCATTGCTGATCAAAAGGTTAACAAACTAGACGCAAATACTTATAGGACAGAGATGACAGGAATTAAATATAAGGTAGCACACAAAAGGCCTCATTGGAATCACTGGAGTTATGAATACAAACGAGAGACCTATGAAGATCGAATTATTGATATTCTGGAAGAAGTCCTTAAAACGTTAAAAACAAAGAAAAAAAACAGGGAATTAACGAAATTCTTTTGAAAAAAGAGGGGGGGAGAGATTCAAAAAATTTTGAGTTTATTACCTACCTCTTCAAAAGCACGAAGACCTTCGTCTAACTGTTCTTTTGTAAGTGCTGCATTGGCTTGAACTCGAATTCGATCTAGTCCTCGGGGAACCATTGGAAATACAATGGGTAAAGCAAAAATGCCATAATCAGAATACAGTGAATCTGATGCTTCCTTAGCTTTTAAAGGATCACCAAAAATTATTGGAATGATCGCTGTAGTTGAAGCACTAGTTATTTCATGGTTATAGCCCATGTCTATGATTTGATTTTTAAAATAATCGATATTATTCCAGAGTTTCTTAACAAGATCAGGTTCTTCATGCTCAATTAAATCGAGAGCCTTAATTGATGCAGCAGCAGTTGCTGGAGGGTGGCTAGCGGATAATAGGTAAGAGCGTGTTTTATTTCGACACCAAGTTATAAGCTTTTGAGAACCGACAATTGAACCGCCCATTGTTCCAAAGGCTTTAGAAAACGTACCCATCTCAATATGAACTTTACCCTGTAATCCATAATGATCCACTAACCCTTTTCCAGAATAATTCTTTCCAAGGACACCATCGCCATGTGCATCATCTACGTATATAATAGCATTATCATAAGGTTCACAAATCTTATAGATATCCCCAAGGGGCGCATGGTCTCCATCCATTGAAAACACACCATCAGTAATAACCAAAATTCTTCGAGGGTTCTCTTTGGAAAGCTTAGTAAGCTCATCTTCAAGCGAAGCCATATCACAATGTTCGTAAACAGCTCTCTTTGCTTTGGTCGTTCGTACACCATCAATAATAGATCCATGATTTAAACGATCAGATAAGATAATATCATCTGCAGTAGGAGCAAGCTGCTGTATTACTCCTTGATTTGCAGTGAATCCAGCGGAGGTTATGAAACCAGCCTCCTGCTCTTTGAATTCAGCAAGCCTTTTCTCCCATTGTTCGTGTAAATCCATGTTTCCTGATATAGCACGAACCGAACCAGAACCTACACCATGAGTTCTAATTGCTTCTATCGCTGCTTCTTTCATTTTGGGATGATTAGAGAGTCCAAGATAGTTGTTTGAACACAACATAATAACCTTTTTTCCCTCTACATTGCATACGGTGTCGCTAGGCCCTTCTAAAACTCGATGAATCCACTCTCGTCCTGCCTCGCGTATTTCATTCATTTCTTTGGCTAAAAAAGTTGTAGAATCGTGTTTCATTTGTCTTTCTCCTTTAAACTATTTATTTAGTTCACTCAATTTTGTGATAAGATCGTTTTCAGGACTAGTTCGGACTTCAGAGCTACTGACTTAAAAAAAGTACTCATGATCATTGAAAAGAGATATTTGAATCAATTGTGATCCTTTATGTACACATTTCATTTGAGGATTTGTGCGCCCATACTCTCTAAAAGGAGTTTAACTATAGAAAAAGCTGTGATCTCGGCAGAATCATAGAGAGGATTGAATTCTACTATATCCCATCTAATTATCTGGGATTTTAGCCCTTGAAAAATACCTGTAAGAAGTTGCATTAATTGCCTTGTTGATATACCCCCTGCAACTGGATTTCCAACTCCAGGTGCATAACTTGGATCTAATACATCAAGATCTACAGATATATAGACACGATTATTCTGTTTTATCAAGGGGGCTGAGATTTCAAGGCCGAGTTGATATAAATCTGATTGACAAACTAAATCATTTGTAGATATTAACTTGATATCATTATTTTGAGCATATGATAACTGTTCTTGCGTGAAAAACCGATACCCCAATACTGTAGCCCCTTGAAAACCTGAAAATTCGGATAACCTTCTTAAAGTGCATGCGTGGGAGAGGTCCGATTCCATCATCTCGTCATAAAGATCAAGATGAGCATCAAGATAAATGAGGTATATAGGAAGATCAGCTTCTTCAAATGCTTTTCCAACACCAGTTGTTAAACTATGATCGCCCCCAAATAATAGAAAGGACTCTTCAATTAGAATTAAATCGAGAACTCCTTCAGTTATTAGTCGTAGACTCTTACGTAGGTTTGTAGATATTATTCCGATATCTCCCCAGTCTTTAATCCTATAAAAGTCTTTGAGAACAACACCAGCTTCTGTTACACATTCAAAATTTTCTGAACGGAGAATCTGTCGAAAAATATCTGGACCATGCCTCGCACCAGTTCTATAAGAGGAAGATATATCTAAAGGTATTCCTAAGAAATGATAATTGGGCTTATTATCTATCCAATCACGTTTAAAGATTCCACACATCATTTCAGGTTCATAACAGGCAAATTTTAAATTTTTCACAGCATACCACAACGTTTTAGTCATACAATAGAAAGAAATCCTACTGAATAAAGGTTTTCAGATTTTCTAGAATTAACCAAATTAAAGGTTTACCACTCCTTTAAAACAAAGAATGATCTATATAACTTATAAATAAAAAAAATTTGTATTAACAGGCATATTGAACGTGAATAGCGAAGGTTAGATATATATGAAGTTTAAACGCATGAAACAAGTGACTATTCATCCTAACATGACGATCAATGAACTCTTAGCTGCCATGAAAAATGGTGGTTTCACCTGTCGTAAAGTTGCCTTAGCAGCGGAATTATTAGAGGAAATGATTCAAGATGATGGATGTACCATCTTTTTAGGACTCGCAGGAGCATTAATTCCAGGAGGTATGCGAGATATTCTTCGAATAATGATTGAAAAAAGTATGGTGAACTGTATTGTTACGACAGGAGCAAATATCAGTCATGATCTTTTGGAAACATCTGGAGGTTCTCATTATCATGGTTCAGAACACTTAGATGATGATAAATTAAATGAGATGCAGATGAGTAGAATATTTAGTACATTAATTCCCTATGAATCATTTGCTAAGTTTGAAGCTTTAGCCCAGAAAATTCTCAAGAACATCCCTGATCAAAGAATGAGTAGCGCACAATTTCTATTTGAGCTTGGACGGTACTTAGATGATCCGCAGTCAATACTAAGAACAGCATTTCTAAATAAAGTTCCAATTTTTTCCCCCTCCTTCGTAGATAGTATGCTAGGTGTTCAAACGTGGCTTTTTTCTCAAACAGCTCCTTTGTACATTGATGTTCTAAAAGACCACTCTGAGTTTACTAAAATTGTTTATGAAACAGAACGTATGGGGGCTTTATTCCTAGGTGGAGGGGTTCCTAAGCACTTCATTATGAATGGATCTCAGTTACACGATGGATTATCATATGCCATTCAAATAACTTTAGATCGTCCAGAACATGGTGGTGTTAGTGGGGCGAGAGTGAAAGAAGCAGTATCTTGGGGAAAAGTGGCATCTACAGCAAAGTGGGTTGATATTACTTCCGATGTGACTCTAGTTTTACCATTACTGATTTCAGGAATTTTATCTCGCCTTTCAGATTAATATAATAAGTGATATATGTTGCAAACCTGGCATCTCGGCGTGGACGATACCGATTCAAATTATGGTATGTGTACAACATATTTAGCAACTCTCTTAGTCGATTTCTTGCTTACACTTCCTTTGAAATTCCTTGATTTTCCAAAATTAATCCGATTGAACCCTAATATTCCCTACAAAACGCGAGGGAATGGAGCTGTAGCCATTTCTTTCATGGCACCCGAGAACATTAAGGATGATATATGGAATGGCGTTGTTGATCGAGTTAAACAGCATGCAGATGTTAATGATCCTCATACTGATCCAGGTCTTGTACTTCTTCAAGGTGAAGTCCCTTTAGAATTCACAGAACTGTATCACCAAGCTCTCTTTCAAGTTATACGATTGAAATCGGTAAAAACAATGCTTAAGGAACACACGATCGAAATATTCCATATCAAGAAAGGTAGAGGTTTGATTGGTGCTGTTGCCGCTATTGGAGCGACACTTACAGATGATTATACATATGAACTCATTACTTATCGCAATCCTAATGAGAAAAAACCTGAACGTTTAATTGATCTAATCTCAGTCATTAATGCAGATAAAAATACTCCACTATCATTCAGTAATTATGACTATGAACACAATAAGGTAATGATCACTCCCCATGGACCTGATCCTGTCTTTTGTGGAATAAGAGGAGAGACATCAAGAGCAGTAATCCAAATGTGGAAACAAATTAAGATTCTAGAGCCTATAGAAACATCTATGATTTTTCGGACTAATCAACATACTCAAGTTCATTTTCCTAGAATTTTCCAAGGTGACGAAATATCTCCATACTTATCCGTAATAATTAGAGGTTTAGTTGTTAAAAAGCCTTATGATCATCCTGGTGGTCATGTAATCTTCACAATCAAATCAGAAAGGACTTTAATTGATTGTGCGGCCTATGAACCAACGAAGAGGTTTAGAAAAATCATAAGAGAATTGATAGAGGGAGATGAGGTTCAAATTCACGGTGGAGTAAGACCAGCATCAGCAAAAACACCAATTACGATCAATATTGAAGAGATACGAATTCTAAAATTAGTGCCGATAAAAGAGAAGATCACCTCAAAATGTCCCATTTGTGGAGCTTCCCTTACTTCTGCAGGAAAAAATAAAGGATTAAAATGCAAAAAATGTTCTTTCAGCTCTCCAGAGGAAAATCCACGTTTTAAATTGAAAGGTAGGAGAATTCGAACAAATGTGAGATATATTATCCCAGTTTGTGCTCAAAGACATTTAACTAAACCAATTTCAAGAAATACACCATTACAGTTTCATCTCACACCTGAAACAGATTTTCAAAAGGCTTTTTATGATTATTTGAAGAAGCGAATGGAGATAAACGATCATGTTGTTAATTAAGAAAAATTCTCTCAAAAATGAGCCCGAAAATCTTTTGAATTCTTAAATTGTAAAGAATTAAGACGGATTCTCTCAATATCTTAATCATCTTTGAAGATGAATTATTGCATAAACTTGCATGACAGATAAAAAACAATTAAAAAAACGTCTATCTTAGAAGAATCAGAATCTAAATTACTTCGATGAGACACAAGGTATTCATAAAGGGAAAAAATATGCTCATTCTTCAAGAAATAATCAGTTTAATGATTAATATTGTAATAACACCCATGGCTGTTTTACAAGACCTCACTGATGTCATTCCAACCAAACCTCCTCTCTCATCGGTATTTATTCTGCTTGTTGCATTCCTTGTATCGTTAACATCTACATTGGTTTCAAGAAAAATGATTGACATTGATAAACTAAAAAGATTGACAAGAGAAACCAAGAAATACAACAAATTACGTATGGAAATGATAAAAACTGCTGATAGTAAGTTAAAACTAAAGTATGAGAGAAATGCTGACAGAATGAGAAAAGTCCAATCTGAACTAACAATGATGAATATGAAACCATTAATGATAATGTTCCTCCCAATGATACTCTATTTCGTAGTTCTTTCAGGATTCTTTAGGTTTACAGTCACTGATGG
>JBHLPG010000218.1:0-6614 GCA_048939725.1 Promethearchaeota archaeon
CCAAGATGTTCTAGACCTTGTTGACTCAGAGTTCGAAGAACCTGAACGCGGGCAGATATTGACTATGCTTGATGATTTCATTCCCTTTAAGGAATAGATTGGCTTCTCTGGCTGAACAGAAGGAGCATATAGCGTATAGTATAGACGAATTCAAAAGAAGGAAATCGCTGATCTCGTATCTTATCCATGTACTCGGTCTTTTCCTCTTAGGAGATATCTGGAATGAATGCTGGTATATGTATATGAAAAAACAACAAGTTTAATTTAGTATTTCACAGGAAGAAGAATGTAAATTATTTTTTCCTTTCAATAGTGATGTCTGTTAAGTAGTTATAGAAAGGGGGGTTGAGTAACAAAGTTTATAAATGTTTAATTGCAAGAGTTCTGCAAGTAATACACGAAAACGAGTTGAGTTTTAAGACGGTATTTCAGGAATTCATTCAAAAGACATATTCAGAAGTGATTTCTGGAAAAGATTTGTATTACATGCTGAAATTCGCTTCTCAAAAGCTAGAAAAAAATATTGGTGTACTTAACAACATAAATGTGTTTCCAGTACCAGATGGTGACACAGGAATTAACATGCACCAAACTTTTCAATCTATTACTAGGGAATTGGGAACTTTAAGAGTAAAGAATCACTGTGGAAAAATTATTAGCGCGGCAACAAAAGGAGCTTTTTTAGGTAGTATTGGTAATTCAGGTATAATTCTAGCTGAATATTTCCGTGGATTAGAACAAGAATGGAAAAATGCATGCACTATTGACGGAAATCTGTTTGTTAGAGGATTATTTGCAGGTGCGAGATGTGCGTATCAGGCTGTTGAAAAACCTAGGGAGGGAACTATTCTTACAGTAGCAAGAATCATAGCAGAAACTGCAAATGAATGGATTAAGGAATTAACAAATCCTTTTGAATTATTGTTTATCATATTTAAGGAAGCTAAAGTAGCCTTATTAGATACTCATAGAATTTTACCAGAAGCAAATGTTGCAGGGGTTGTTGATGCTGGAGCTATTGGCCTCGTTCTAATGTTTGAAGGATTTATTGAAGCTATAGTTGATAAATTTCCATCTACCCCTCTTTCATCATATACTATAGATGATGATCTTGTTCCCTTTTTGAAACCAAAAATTGATTTTTCTATAAGTGAACAAGAGTTTGAAGTCATCCTTAAAGTCTCTGGTTTAAAGAAACCAATAGATATTTTTAAGTTTGAATTAAAAAAAGAGGGATCATGTCTTTTAGTTATTACTAATGATTCATTATCTGAAATCAAAATTCATATCCACTGTACAAATCCTGATAGGATTATATCGAAAATAAGCGAGTTTGTAAGCCATATTGAAGTGGAATCAATTAAATCATTATATGAGCAAAAAAACCAGCTCTCAAAACGTCTCAAAGTGAAAGATGGGGTTTAATACGAAAATTGGCGTCGTAAGCGATAGTATGTGTGATTTACCTTCAAGAATCTCTGAAAAATTCAGAATTGCAGTTGTCCCAGGGATTGTATATGTTGACGGAGTTCCCCACCAAAGTGGAGTGGATATCCATCCTAAAGACATTCAAGCCATTATAGATGACGAGGAGAAAACAATTAAAACAGGAGCCCCCCCGCCTGCTGCTTATTATAGGGCATATGAGAGCTTATATGATAGTGTAGATATCATATTGAGTTTACACTGCCCTATCAAACATTCAGGAGTGTTAAATTCAGCCAAAGCAGGTGCAAGACACTTAAGAGACTCGTCACGAGTTGTTCATTTCGAGTGTGGTGTAGCAACTATTGGCTTAGGAATTACCGCAATAGCAGCCGCGATCAAATCACAACAAATCGAAAACAAGGAAGATTTAATTCGGATAGTTCAAGAATATTGTACAAGGATTCAGATAATAGGTACACTAGAGTCCTTTAAATATCTTCAAAGAAGTGGTAGATTTGGCTTAAAAGTTGCAGGTTGGATTGCTAATACTCTATCTGTCAAACCTGTTCTTTTAATGAGAGACTCTAATGTATTTTTAATAAAAAAACCTCGAAATAGAAATAGTGCTCTTAATCAACTGATTTCCTATCTATCTAAGACGATTGATCGAGAAATTAATCCTAGAATTGTCGGAATTAGTCACTTTGGGTGTGAAGAAGAATTAAATGAGGTAGAAAAAAAAATTAAAGGTATATTACCAGATCATATGATTATTAGGGGCTTTGCAGATCCCATGGTGGCTGCCAATGCTGGTCCAGGATTAGTATTAATTGCCTATTTCGCTGATTCTATTGATAATTCCAATAAAGGGATAAAAATAAATGTTTGAAATTCTAGTTTCTGGAATTTTTGGTTACCTAATGGGGTCAATTTTCATTTCTTATTATTGGGGAAAATTAAAAGGAATTGATTTAACAAAAGAGGGTACAGGGCAATTAGGCGCGTCGAATTCAGGGCGAATTTTAGGCTGGTCTGCGATGGTAATATTTGGATTATTTGATATTTTAAAAGCTACCATTACTCTCATAATCTTATCCTTTTCTTTCCAGTATATGTTTCCTTCCCCTCATTATGAAGTATTATTAATAACAGGCAGCTTAGGGATCGTTTTTGGTCATGTAAAATCCCTATGGATTTGGTTAGAAAAACACGATTGGTATGGAGGAAAAGGAGGCGCACCTTTGGGAGGAATTCTTCTGTTTCTATCATTGGAAAGCTTTATCATTTTATATGTTGTATTAATGGTTTTTTTGCAGCTCCTAAAGGGCTTTATATTGAAAGGAAAATTATATGACAACTTCTCAACTAATGCAATCGTTGTCTTATTGTCTCCTTTTGTCATTCTCTGGGATACAGGCAATGTGATGTACTTCATTTTAGTACTCCTAATAATTGGTACAATTATTTTCTTTGAAAGGGAGAAAATCGCCAGTATACTCACGCCTACTTTATCGAAGGGATCTAGAAAAGCAATAGACTAAGTTTTAATTATAATTAGCTGAATTTATCTAAAGATTTTTTAAATAAAATCTCGTTTGTAAGTTTATGAGTTTTGAGCGAGCAATTTATGAAATAAAAACAAAACACGGAACCGCCCGTCTAATAAATAAAACTGTGGATCGTGAGGGAATTCCAGTTCTTTTCGTTCATGGTTTCGGTAGTTCACCTGAAAATTGGTTTAAATATCCTGATAGCCTTGGACAATTTTTTTTAGAAAAAGCAGAGATTGATGTATGGAGTTTAGGATTGTCAAATGCTATCAGTGGTGACATCGAGGTTCTTGCACAGGAGGACCTATATTCTTCATTAGCCTTTATATATAAGAGGAGTGAAACAAGGGTTCACATTATTGCTCATAGTGTTGGGGGAATTATAGTGAGATTTCTGTTGTCTCCCCATTTTAATCATTCTTATTTGAAAGCTGAAGAACTTGTTAGAGGGGTTTCCCTTCTATCTGTCCCCAATCATGGAACTAATAAATTTAAGAGTGATAGAATTTGGAACACGATGAGTCTTATTACTAATTATATTAGCTTCAATCGGTTATTTGTTCAAGTACTTCGATCAAGTAACCTTATTAGCTCATTAAATCACCATAAACCATGTCTGAATCCGAAAGTCAAGTGGCAAAATGCTATTAGCATTTTTGATAACTTAATTGAACCAGAAAGTATGAGATTTACAGAAGAAGAATTGTTTGACATAGATATGGTACAAAGAGAATTTCCTTGTGATCATATTGTTTATCCATTAAAATGGCTTTTTAATGACAATTATCCTCCTATACATAGATATTCACCTGTTGCTGAATGGATATATGAGAATTCTTTCACAATGTTATAAAAAACATGTCTTATTAAAGATCTCTTGCATAAGAAGAAAGAAATAAAAGAAAGCTAATTTGAATAGTGAGTATTTCGTCAATTAGTCGATAGAGAGATTCTATTAGTACTTTCGTAAAGAAAAAAAAAAGAGGAGAAAAGGAAATTAACTTGGATTAAAATCAGGGTACACAAAGATTGTATTTATATTCCCCGCTTCATCTGATGCAGTTACTCTCAGAATAATTTCGGGAGCTTCAAACTTAAGTGTTCCTTTTTCATCTTTACACATGAATTTTTCAACATCTTTTAGTTTAACTTTGATTCTTTGTCCATTTTCCATAATTATTCCTGAATATTGCTGAATTTCATTCAATCTTGATTCTGGGTCAAGATCCTTTATTTCTAGTTTCTTTGCTGCATAATCTATCTTCAGAGTAAAACTTGTATCAGTTGTCAAGTGGATTGTCCAATCCGATAAATTATCAGGAAGTGGTACGTCTATTACTGCGGTAATATTGGGATTTGGATCATAGTCATCACTTGCATTAAATTGGACTTCGAATAGTCCTTCATTGGATGAATAGATTTCAATGGGAACCAGTTCAGCAGTAATATTTGGAGGGGTTTGATCCAATCGCCATAAAGGAGGAGTAATTTTTGTAACTGAGTCAACTCGTCCTGGTGGCCAGAGTGGAGGAATGGTTCCACCAAAAGTATAAGCACAATTATCAATAGATCCAACACCTCTTTGGTACCCACCTTTATGCAGTGTTGTCTGTTCACTAAGAAAGATCTCGTCCCGTTTTTGGTCAAAAACGATTATGTAGTCGTTGTAAATGTGGGTAGTATTTCGACCTGCAAAAAGAAGGACTATATTGTCTATCTGAACAGTTGAAGGAGTTGTTAGTTCGTAAGGTAATTGAAGGGGTAATTCTACTAACCCATTATCCAAGACAGGATCATATGCAAATATATGAGTGGATATATATTGTGAAGTGTTGAACATACCATATAAGAGAAAGTGACTTCCATTAAATGTGACTCCTGCTGGTGCTCCAGGAAGAACTGTATTCATTTGTGAAACATTTTCCGTAGCAAAATCAAAAACCTCTATTACTGTTGCAATCTGTCCACTATAGAACCCTCCAAATATGAATGCATGTGTTCCGTTTGATACAGCGTGAGGTATCTCACGAGGATAAGTTAATGATACAGGAAGGTTTACACATGTATCTGTTTCAAAGATGTACTTAAAAATTGACTTATAATATACAATATTTGAGGTTCCTGCAAATATATATGCACAGGTATCAGTTGCGACTACTCCTGGATTATAACGTTTTGCTGGAAGCGTTGTGTTCAATAATGTCATTTCATCCTCATAGGGATCGTAAGCATGAATGTCTGTCACTGCAGTATAGCCTGTATGTACTCCTCCAAAAATTAGAAAATGAGTCCCATTCCAGGCAACCCCTGATCCATCCATAGTGGTGGATAGAGTTGCGTTCATTTCTTCGACGAGTATCTCATCAGAAGAGGCATTTACCCTTAATGGTGAAAATAATGTACCAATCAAGAGTAAATATATAGTGAGAAGGAAAAGTGTTCCTTTAAACTTATTTTTCATCATTCACCCTCAATATGAAAAAGTAAAAACAGAGATGTGAAATTCCCTTTTTAAGTTGTTAAGGGAAATTTTTTACACAAATAATCTGTTAGAATTATTAATTATTAGTAGATGTACTTATTTCAGGTGTGTTGACATTGTTTGGTGTGTTGGATTTGATATCTGAAATCATAGTAATTCTGACATATTTGTTCAAAATAAAGATAAACTATATGCTCCCAAGAGCTATTTTTTCTTGAAACTGCTTGTATATTTTATTTTTTTCAAAGTTTTCTTAGTTTTTTTATCCATAGGAGCGATTTTCGCACTTACGGGTTTTAAATCAGCATAATGCTTGTATTCCACATATGAAGTATCCTTTTTCCTTGAAGATTTCTTTTTTCTGGGAGGCAAAACAATCATCTTACTGAAATAAATCATCTGTTATAAAAAGAATTTTATTATTCTAAAATAATCTTCCGTTCGGAAATGTATCTTTCAGAACTTTCAACCAAGAGTAGGGGGATCCTTTCTTAGTCGCCTCTCCTACCTTTATTTCATGAAAATTATTCCAAGATAATTACAAAGTGATTATATAATATATGTTTAATAATGTCTAAATGATCACAAAGCAGTTACTAAATTTGAAAACCTTTTTCTATTGGAACATCCCGCGTCAGTTCTTAAATCCCATCTAATTCTTCTCATTAGGGAGTAAATCCTTTAATCTCCTCTAAATTTGGAATAGTTGTTCTAGAAGAAATCTTAATAAATATAAACATGTATCCAATGATATAGGTGCGAATAATGTCAAAATTGCAAAGTATTTCTTCAAATACCGTTGTTTGCATAAATTGTTACCGAAGATCGGGCAATGTTGGTGGAGTCTCTCTAGGAGATTTTTCTATCTCGATTGACAGTACAAACTCTCCCAGTGATGGTAGGGCACACCGTACCGAACTGGAAGAATTTTTCCATATACCAGTGAAATACTTGTTTCTCACCCATAGACATCCTGATCATAGAAAGGGGATTTCTGCGTTCAAAGATTTAACCGTTATCAGTAGTGAAAAAACTGCAAAACTAATGCCCAAGACTGTTAAATGGGATAAACTCAATACCCTCACTTTTAAGGATCAATTCATCCTAGAAAGTAAGGATACTAATCTCAGCGTTGCATTTCATCATGTTGGAGG
>JBHLPG010000219.1:0-6606 GCA_048939725.1 Promethearchaeota archaeon
CATCTCTTGCACATCCCATTGTCCTTCTTCTATTACATTAGGTATTATATGAGGCTCAAGAATATTATACAATCCTTGACGTGTGAGGACGCTTAAAATTTTCTTTTTTAATTCTCTAGCAGAATTAGGTTTGGAGAGTATCCGCATAAATTGATCTCGAAGAAGGTCATTTCCTTCTATCAAGTTATATTGGTAATTTGTCTCACAGACGTACAATACAATTTCAGAATCTATGTTTTCAAGATTTTCAGAGAGTTCAGAGATATAATTAGAGACGTAGGAAAAAACTTCATTATACTTATTTACCAAATCCCAAGCACAGAATAGCACTTTAGAGTCTTCATTCTCCAAAAGGGACATGAAACTTCTGATTATGATGTCTTGATTAGGTTTCCAGAAATTAATGTCCTCATGTAAAAATTCACAAGCTTTTAAGCGCACTTCTGGATTAGGATGACTAAATAATGTGATTAATTCAGAAGTAAAAATTTGATAATGGTTATCTGACAGATTTGCTTTCTGTATCATCAACCAAGCTTTGTTACGTACACCGAGATTTCTATCACTCAACATTTTTACAAGGCAATAAAAAATAGTGGGAAAATGTTTATCATAATAAGGATTATTCAAGAAACCAAAAAGGTTTGTTAAAGCCATATCGCGAACCGACCATTTTGGATCTTCTAGAAACCAAACTATTTTTCTAAATACATCCTCCTTTCTCTCCTTAAATGCATTAAATCGTAGAGAGATAATCTTACAAGCAGTTTTTCTAACTTGTTCATGCAGATCAGTTGTTAGATGACTAATTTGCATTAATATGTTATTGAATTCGCCTCTAGTTAAATCTAAATGATGATTAAGTGATAAAGCAGCACTTTCTCTCACCTCCCAATTAGGGTCATCAAGGGCTGCGATTAAACTTTCCAAAATAATTTTATTTTTATGCCCCTCTAAAGATTGTAGATCTGGTAGTATTTCGCAGATATTCTTTCTTATACGCCATTCTGGATGCCAAAATAGCCCAATAACCTTATCCCATATTTTCTGATCATCCAAAAAACCATGGGCGACCATACTCCTTAGAGCGATTTTCTGAACCCGCCAAGATGGATCAGTTAATCTGCCTTCCAAGATTTTTCCAATATCCTGTCGATATTGGTCATAATTCACTATTTGACTTATTACTTCACATGATAACCTACGAACCTCACGATCTTCATCGCTCGTTAGAGATGAATAGACATCAATTACTCGTTGATTAAAGAAAGTAGGATTAATCCAGAGTATCATACATACTGCTTTCTTCACGTCACTATTCTGATCATCTATGGTATCCAAAATCTTAGGTAATACCTCAGGGAATTTTTCACAAATAGCTTTAATGATAAAGATAAGGTATCCTTGAGCGTAATTTGCATCACTTGTCAAAATTTTGATCAATGTATCAGTCATAGATTCAGTGAAAGGTAATAAAAAGAATAATTTTGTGCAACGAAACCAAAGATTTTGATTTATATCATTATCATAAAATGTTTCGGTCAGTAATTTAATAAGATCCTCCATAGGCTCTGAAGAATACTTAATGTAGAAACTTAACACTTCTTCAGCCTGATTTCGAATATAATAATTATCGTGATTTAATAGGTTAAAGACTTTGGTCATTATTTCTTTGTTAGCTAGAACAGACTCATCAATAATACAGAAATCAAGCGCTTTTAATTGCTTCTCAACGGATTCACTTACCAATCCTGTTAAAATCATTTCTGATAGCAATAGCCTTAATTCCTTTACTCTTGTCAAATAAAAAGTGACATCTTTCCTTCTTATTAGAATAAACTAATCTGATTAGATATGGAAATTATTTGATCATAAATTGAAGATGTTTCTTCTTTTAGTACTTTTTCCGTCTCATTTGAAATAAGAATCAACAAAGCTAATCCATTATCTAAAAAGTCCATAAAACATATTTGATCTACTACCTCAGTTGAAAAAAATCTTTTTTCGTTTCCTCCATTACTGCTTAAACGTTGAACAGTTGATTCATATAATTTCCTTATTTGGATTGCAGATAAATTGCTAGGATTGTCTTTATTTTCATTTGAATGTAGTAAAATGCCCTCTTGTGTCATAATTTGGACTTTACTTACTATATTGGGAAGACTGTTAATGAATTCCTCTGATATTAAGTGAAAGTCATTTTCAAAATCCAAAACTTGAGCTAAGATCGCTCCAGCAACCATATAAATTGATTCAGAAAAAACTGATGTCTTATGAAACTGTAGATTTCTTAAGATCTCCGTTTTAAGATAGCTTGTGATATGATCAGAAACATTATTCACCAATCGTTCAGGGAGAAGATCCATTTTATGGAGAAGAACGTGAATAATTGATTTTGGACTAAATTGGTCGAGTTTTTCTATTGAAAGCTCAAGATAATACTTGGCCCGAGAGAGGTCTATAGCCAGAAGAGGATCCAATGTGAAAATAAATATGTCAACATCACTGAAGACAAACTCTGAGAGATCTCCTGTAAAACGGTCTAAAAAACGCGTTTGTCCCCCTAAATCAAATATATTTAATTCCGTACCACAAAGCAGCTTTCTTTTTCTTTGATAATTAATTGTAGCGTCATATTTTCCCCCAAGTTGAGGAATTGTACCCTCAATAACACTATTAATTATTGTAGACTTCCCCGACTCCGCTAAACCTAGAAAAACAATCTTTTTGCTTTGTATGTGGGATTGAGAAGACATTTTGTATAATTAATTTAAAAGAGATTAATAACATTAACCAAACACATATTATTGATTAAGTTAGATACAATTCTGATTATCAGGCAAAAATCTCCTCAATGCATCATTATTCTCTTTCTAAGAAATATTATGTCGCTATAATTTAATAATTCTTTGATTAAATATACATGGCACTTCATTAGAAGAAAATGCCAGAAACTCTTCTTTATAACAAAAAAAGAGGGGGTTGTGTATAGATTATCTAGAACTCCTCTTAAATTTTAAAACCGTATCGTCATGATGTATTTTCAGTACTGGTTTCTTAATTTCGGATATCTTGTCTAGGATGTATTATAATACTAGTTATAATAGTAATTTAGCATGTTGTTTCGCAATCACTTCTTTAAATGTATCTAAGAGGAGAATCAATGTTGTGGTATAAAAGATTGAGTATATTTTTGATAGTCAGCATTTTTTCCTTAAACATTTTTGCGATGATGTACTTCATTGAGAAGGATTTTTCAGAATCAAACAAATCTATTCCGACTCGCTTACGAGGAGAGGATCCCAAAAACCAACAGGGATCAAAGGATCTAGATCCATCGAAACAAGCTCGTGCGATTCCTCTGAAAGATTCAGATATTATATCAAAAGATTCTCCTTCTAATCAAACTCTAATTCGTTTTCGTCCCCCCTCCTGTTCAATAAGTGGCTCCAATGATGGGGAAATCGGGATTTACGACTCAGCTTGGGATTCCACTGATGGAGGCAACTCGCTATCGGTAACTCTTAACTCAAATGGTTCAAATTTGCTAGCCCTGGCTATTTTAAGCTGGGACAATTATGAATACCGTGCTTTGGTAACATCAGTTACCTTCAATGGTGATCCTTTAACACATCTAGGAACTGCGAACGAGGCAGATGATGCAATTGTATCCATTTACTACTTAAAAAATCCAGACACCGGTTCGGGATTACCTTTTACGATAACATTTAATGAAAGTGTATATTACCAAGCAGCTGCTTGGTTTTCCATTCTAGATGATGTTAATCAAACAGATACTTTTGGACCGATAGCAACTTACAATGATGGCACTACAAATGATATTCAAGTGACTGTTTCTACAATCAACGGGGATAGGGTTTTTGGTGCGGTAAGCGGAGAAACAACAGGTCATTGGTTCGTTGACACCCCTTCTACGGAATTATATTCTTATGATTTTGATCACCTTAATTCTGCAGCAGCGAATGGAAATGCCACAGGAAGTTCTTACAGTTTTCACTGGACCTCATCGAGTGCTGATCATGCGGCAGCAATTGGAGTCGCCATTCACCCTATAGATGCCCCTCCTGTTATTAATGATTTTGGTGTAGATGATCCAGGAACAGGTTCCCCGCAATTTTGGGCAAATGTTACGGATAAAATCAGCTCTGTTGCCAATGTGACAATAAAATTGAATGGTACATCTTTTAATATGAGCTTAAATGGTACAGGTTATTGGGTTTATCAACCATCACAAGTAAATTTCAATGAAACCTTCAATTATCAAATATCTAATGCTTCGGATAGCTTTGGGAATTATATTTTGGCAGGTTCAACTATAAAAAATATCACATTTGATTATGATGCATTAGCCCCAGATGTACTTCAATGGAAATATTCAACCAGTACAAATACTTTTCGGGCGAATGTGAGTGATTCCTGGGGAGAGGTTGACACAGTGATTGTGAACGTCACTTATCACTCAAAAACATTGCCTGATCCTGCAACTCGAGTCATGAGCTTCTATCAAGACTTTGGGGTGGATGGTTTGGGTTATATCAATGATACATTTACTATGCAGAATGGGGATATTGAATTTAGGATTTTTGTCAATGATACTCATGGAAACGAATTTCTTTCTGCAACACACCCTGGTGTCGTTTGGATCAACCATCCTCCCATTGCAGAAAATCTAACTTTAAGTCCATCCATCTTGTATAGCAACGAAACACTAGTACTCAATTACGATTATTATGATGAAGATAACCACGGTGAAAGCGGTACTGAAATCCGTTGGTATAAGAATGGGATTCTCCAAGCTTCCTTTAATGACAGCACTCAAATTGATCATACATATCTCACTCCAGGTGACAAATGGAATGTTACAGTACGACCTAAAGATGGCGAATTATTCGGGGACATGAACAGCTCGACAACGGTTACTGTTCTAAATACTCCCCCTGTGGTACTATCTGTCACACTAAGTCCTACCACCGCCTATACAACTTCAACCCTTAGTATTACAAATACAACCTCTGATTATGAGAATGATGTACTTACTTTTTATATCGAATGGTATTGGAATTTACAACATAATTCCTCGTATGACAACCTCCTCACGATTACCCCTGATAAGATAACCAAGGGAGAGAGCTGGTACTGCCGAATTAAAGCATTTGATGGCACTGATAACTCCAGCTGGCGATCCTCAAATTCCATCACTATTCAAAATAGTATTCCTCAAGCAGTAAACTTGACTATTAGCCCTAGTACTGCATATACTAATGATACCCTTGTTGCTAGCTGGGATATGGCAGATCTAGATGGTGATACTGAAAATAAAAGTGCTGCAATCATTTATTGGTATAAATATGGGGAATTACAACCCCTTCTGAACAACTGCGCGATTATTAATCCTGGGAACACGAGTAAAGACCAAACATGGTTTTTCCGTATTCAAGTCTTTGATGGTACAGCTTATTCTACTCCCCCTCCTGTGCAATCTGGAACCATTATAATTAGGAATTCTGTCCCTATGGTTCAGAATGTGTCAATTAAACAAACTGCTCCCCTCACAACAGAGGCTCTGGAAGCAGATTGGGATTATTTAGATATTGATGGTGATATTGAAGGTACGCCAATAATCAATTGGTTTACAAATACTAGTGGTTCTTGGCAACAGCAAGGTAGTGGTCAAATTTTACCTGCTAGTGCAACCACTAAGGGGCAATACTGGTGTTTTGGTATTCAGGTGTATGATCAAGATGCCTACGCAGCTGAAGTCAACTCATCTCCCGTATTAATTCTCAACACTCCACCTGAGATTGCTAATCTGGATTTAACAAGTAATCCAACAACTAATGATGATCTAGTCGCTACATGGGTTGATACTGACAATGATAGTGATGGATTAACATTTAATATCATATGGTATCTGAATGGCGTTTTCAATAGCAGCTGGGAAACCACTGGCTCAAGTGCTACCCTCAACATGGGGAATACCACTAAAACCGATCTTTGGTCTTTTACTATCCAGGCATTTGACGGAGAGGAGTATTCCAGTATTATTCCCTTAGGATATAATGTTTCTATTCTTAACACGGCCCCTATAGTCGGTAACTTAACCATAACGACTGATCCCACCACCACTGATGATTTAGTCGCTAATTATGACTTCGACGATAACGATAAAGTGGATTTACCTCTTATAATCATTATCAAGTGGTATAAAAACGGTCAAGAACAGCCTTCATTTGGCAACACAACCACCATCAATTCAGGGAACACAAATAAATCCGAGATCTGGTGGTTTACTGTCCAGGCATTTGATGGGGAAGCTTACTCCCCAGTCAAAGAGTCTATTCATCGTGAAATTCTTAACAGTGCTCCTGTGGTGAGTAATCTGTGTCTTCCTTCTAGTCCAACCACAACGGATGATTTGGTGGCTACATGGGATGAAACCGATGTGGACAATGATGAACTTAGTCTTACCATTAAATGGTATACTAACAGTAGTGGAACTTGGCAACAACAAGCCTCTTACGATGATCTAACTGCTCTTCCTGCTAGCGCGACCAGTAAAGGTGATTACTGGCTGTTTTCCATCCA
>JBHLPG010000220.1:0-6587 GCA_048939725.1 Promethearchaeota archaeon
CACCAATATTATATAAGGTGCTATTATAAAGAGCTAAGTCGAAATCCGTTCCTCCAGGCCCTGTGAGGTTAAATTGATAATCACCTGCTGTTAGGGTAATATTGTACCAAATGGATCCGTCTCCAGCAGGTCCAGGTAAGGTTCCCGTCGTCTCCCCTAATCCGATAATAATGGGATTGGATGGAGAGTCACCTGGAGCCGGAACGAGTACAGTGATATTGAGGGTGAAGTCACCAAATCCACTAGTAGGGCCGATGTTGATGAAATAGTCGTCCCCTACAAGATTGTGTACTGTTATTATATCAGGATAAGTGACCCCAATTGCCCAGTCAATTAAATCTAAGGTACTATTAAAAAGGCCCATGTCAAAATTTGTTCCTCCAGGCCCTGTGAGGTTAAATTGATAATCACCCGCTGCTAGGGTAATATTGTACCAAATGGATCCGTCTATAGCAGGCCCAGGTAAGGTTCCTGTCGTCTCCCCTAATCCGATAATAATGGGATTGGATGGAGAGTCACCTGGAGTCGGGACGAGTTCAGTGATATCGAGGGTGAAATCTCCAGTCCCTGTTGCATTATAGACATTGATGAAATAGTTGTCTTCTTCAAGACCATATATTGCAGATATATCAGGATAAGTGAACCCGTATACTCCACCAATATAATCCAAGGTGCTATTATAAATGTCTAAGTCGAAATTTGTTCCTCCAGGCCCCGTGAGGTTAAAATGATAATCACCCGCTGCTAGGGTAATATTGTACCAAATTGATCCATCCGCAGCAGGCCCAGGTAAGGTTCCTGTCGTTTTACCTAACCCGATATCAATTGGATCGGATGAGGAATCACCTGGGACGGCTATTACAATGTTATTTTGAATTAACATAATGAAAATTAATAATACTAATAAAATATAGTTTATAGAACGTTTTTGATTGGGCAATTTAATGATCACTTTCCTTACAGATTAAGATTTTTCGTTATTTGGGAAAATTTTTACTAATTTCCCTTTTTGCAGAAAATCTATCAGTTAGATCGGAAATATTTATAGCAAAAAAGGAAATTTACCTTTTCTAATAGCTTATAGAGAAGTACATTTACATACTGAAGTTGATTCGTTTATTTATAATAAAGCACCATGTATATATAGGTATCTTTTCAAAATTGTCAAAAGCTAAGGAATTATTATTTGGGGAGGAATTTTAAATGTAATTCGTAGGATTTCTCTAGGTCGCTTTTTCAACTTGAAGGTTTGAATCAGGAAATAACCCCACTGACGTCTGAAACTGAGTTCAAATGTTAGTTCATGAAAAGGAAGAGAAATAACTTTTTCAATTATCTGAAGAGAATTCTGGTGAACTTGAGCCTTTTAAAGTTCTTCTCGCTTATTAAAGAAGGATTCTGTTTATATTTTACTGGAATAATGTCATGTAAGTGAGCTCATTTGAAGTAACTGGGTGAGTAACTGTACTTTCATTATTGGCAGTCCCTCACCAATAGTATGTCGAATTATGTATTGTTAAACTTACATGACAGATTCTCTGATCATTACTATTGCATATTCTAGTAACTTCATCAATTCAATTTTTTGGCATATTAGGAGTAATATTTACCAATTTCTCCAATATTCTGACTTTTGGAATTTTATCATCTATTTCCTCTTTCAAACTGTGCATGGATTTGTTCATGGATTCCTCTATTGTAAAACTCGTAGTATTTATCCTTCAATAATTGTCCATTATCTTACGAACTGGATGGGACCGATTTAGTTTCTTATCGTGAATAATTTCTAAAGTCTTTAGATAATGCCTCATCTTATAAATTGATTACAAGTTTTCCTTTGACATGACCTTCTTCAAGATAGCGGATTGCGTCTGGAACCTGCTCCAGAGTGTAGCGTCGATCAATGACTGGTTTTAATTTCCCAGCTTCAAGAAGGTCCTTCAAGAAGATCAAATCACTCTTTGTGGGATTCGCAACATAAGAAATCATCTTCTTATTACCTCTCCCCAATTTCCCTTTTAAAACAAGGCCTGGAGAAAATGCTGTGGTTACATATCTCCCATTAGACTTCAAAACTGGTTTACATTCTGAAAACGACCTCTTAGCTACAGTATCAAAAATAAGATCATATTTCTCCTTTTTACGCGTAAAATCCTCTTGTGTATAGTCAATCACTTTATCCGCACCGATTGAGCTAACCATATCCAGATTAGTCGTACTACAGACACCAGTTACGGAGCTAGCTCCTAGGGACTTGGCAATTTGTACGGCATATGTGCCTACACCTCCAGATGCTCCATTTATCAAAACTTCCTGACCAGATTGAAGTTTACCATGTTTTTGAAGACCTTGTAGCGCGGTAATCCCCACTGCAGGAACTGTGGCTGCATCATCAAAAGATACGTTGGAAGGCTTTATCAACAATAAATCTTGAGTTGTGCAAAGATATTCTGCAAAACCACCAGCTCCCTTGTTTGTCCCGAATACCTCATCACCAGGGTTGAACTCTGTCACTTCTTTGCCAACTTGTTCCACCAGTCCAGCAAAATCATACCCTAAAATTTTAGTTTTTGGTTTTCTTAAACCACCCAAAACAATCCGTGCCATGAATGGTGTACCTCTTAGACCATGAGAGTCTGTTCGATTAACTGAAGCTGTATGCACCTTCAGCAATATCTCATCATCTCTGGGGACTGGTTTTTCGATTTCCTGCAATTCAAGAACGTCAGGGGAACCGTATTCTTGTCTGATAATGGCTCTCATTGTTTTTTCTCATCCTTTCCTCTACGCAGAATACTTTTCTAAAATGTTGGTGTACTCCCATTTTAAGAATTTCTCTGAAAAATTACTACTTATAACTTTATACTTAGATCTACTAATATACAAAGACATTAGGAAGAGAATTTCTTTAATCGTAGTCAAGAAGATTATCCGCCAAGAAATATCCTGAAGCGAACATTACCAACAATCCTAGATAAACTCCTGGCCGTATAATCAAACTACTAGACGAGATCAAGCCATTCAACCCTGCAAGTATGTTGCTAATCATTAAACCAGTTATAACGGGGAATGCAGTTAATAATAAAATTCCTTTTCGTTCAAGTGGCTTCTGTACACCCCAGATCAGGAGTGCAGTCCATCCCCACATCATTGTTGATGCGATCCCTAGTGCAAATTGGTACGGGAAACCAATCCCAATCAATTCAGGTAAAGTGTAAATTGATGAGAGAGGAGTCATTACGGCAAATAGTGCGATTACCATCATATCTAATGCAAACAGTGCGTCTAAAACAACACCAATCCAATATATTGTCCTAATTAACAGGATTATCGTTTTTTCATCCACTTCTCAAACCAATTTTGAAATTACTTTATTTTCAATATAATTAATTGTTTCCATCTTAACATTTTTATATCCTATGAACAATCAAATATTGATTTGTGAATCTGGAGATGAAGGGATGAAAAATTCGAAAATAATATTCAAAGATGGTCAAGGGAATATAATAGAAAGAGAAGATTTACTGAATATTACAGGTAATGTAAACTATGAGATTATTGGCACAGAAAACATTTCTCAAAAAGCAATAGAGTTACACCAAAAGGCTAGAGTATATGGTCAATCTGGAAACTATGACAAGGCTATAGAATTATTAGAAGAAGCACAAAGAATTGCACCAAAGTGGCCATATCCATTATATGACTTAGCATTTACTTACCTTTTAAAAGAGGATTTCAGAAATGCATTATTAAACTATGAGAAAGTTGATAAGCTAGCTCCAAAAGGCTTTTTTACTTCAAAAGTTGCTTTATATACTCTAAAAAAGGAGATGAGTGGGGAATTACCCCAAGGTATGTATCTATCTTATTTACAACTCGAATGGATAGATGATCCAAAAGAAAAAAGAGAAAGAGTTAACTCATTAATAGAACATTTCCCAAATTACCCACCAGCCTGGAAAGAATTATTACATTTTGTTAGAGATATCTCGGAACGGATAAAAGCAATAGAAAATGGTTTGAAAAATAACCCAGATCCTGAAACAAAAGGAGTTCTATTAATTAATAAAGCTCTCATTTTTAATATGGAAAATAAATATCAAGAAGCTATTAAAATATTGGGCGAACTAATTTTTAACTCCAATGCAACTCTAGCAACAGTAGAATTAGCGAAATATATTCTTCATTCGATAACTAAAGATTCATTCTAAGCCTATATTATGAAGAGATAATTCGACAGTCTTTGGTATGAGAGAATCAGGAGCATGTAAACTATAATGGAATTGAAAATGAATTATAAGAGATTCTTAAATGAATCCCGGCAAAATTTTGGTGATTCTCCTAGGAAATTTGGTTTTTTTAGTAAATCTTATCTTAAAATTAAGCCACCTAGTTGGCTTGATCGTCAAATTAAAGTTAGGAAGCGCTTATCTTACAAATATCTCACGGAACTCTATAATCGTCAGGAATTGTTATATAAATATGGCAAAGTCGTTTGGGGGTGTATTATCCATGCAAATGTAAAGCTTTTTGAGAGAGGGAAATTTGATAGTCCTGCTGCAATTGTCTATAGTTTAAATGAAATTCTTGATGATGATCTGACAAAAATAATATCTGTTTCAAATCAATTATATTCATTGAAAGGAAAACAAACTGATCCTGAACTCCAAAAGATTTCTGACAAATTAGCTGGTGAATTTACAATAGATTTGAAACTTTCAGTACCAACCAAAATTACATCTGGAATTAAATATTATTACGCTGTAACCGTTGTAATAAGAAAACATTTACCTGAAAGCTATCTTGCAGGAAAATTTTTTCCACTACTAGTCTGTCCTGAAAAAACTGATGCTTGTATGATACTTCCAAGCAAATTTTGGTCGAAGGAATTCATATCTAAGTGTTGGATGGGAGGAAAAACTGCGGAAAAATATAATAAAAAAGGACTTTCTGACTTAAAATCCAAATGCTATAATAGTGCTATTAAAAATTTTGATAAAGCTGTTAAGTTAAATCCACTAGATTTAATTTATCATAATAACCTTGGATATACATACTATTTAGCAGGAGAATTTGATAATGCAATTAGTGCCTATACAATTGCACTAGAACTAAATCCAACTGATTCAAGAACATTGTTTGGAATTGCAAGAATTTATTTTACACAGAATAAGCTATCAAAAGCAATTCAAAAATATGAGCAAATATATGAAGTCGATCCAGATTTCAAGAGAATATCCATTCCATGGGTTGAGTGTTTAAACTCACTAGGAAGATATGAAGAAAGTACTAAAATGATTAAACTCTTTCTTGAAGATCAAGAAAGCATGGATACGACTGTTAGAGCAATTTTCTGCAATTACTGGGGAGTCGCTCTAATCAAACTAAATAAATTTGATGAAGCAATTGATAAATTTGAACAAGCCCTAAATTTTAAACCAGATTTTGGGTTAGTCTATGAGAATTGGGCTTTTGTTTTGGATTTATTAGGTCTTGAAGAAGAATCAAATCAAAAATTTCAACAGGCAATTGATATTCTTTCTCAAAAGGATGATTCTTCAGAACTCATTGATGTTTATACTTCTTGGATAAGGAGTCTATTCGCAAAAAACGAGATAGAAGCAGCTAATGAAGAAATAGAAGCTTTGTTAAAAATAGATCCAAATAATCCTGTTGCATTGAATTACAAGGCAAAAGGACTGTTCTTAAAAGGCAATCCCGAAGAAGCACTTGGAATTTATCAAAAGATTATTGAATCTTCTCCATACTTCGGCTTAGCTTACTCTAATTACATTTTTACGCTTGGAAATCTTGGAAAGTTTGATGAGATCCAGCCTATATATGAAAGAACTCTCAAATTGAATTTAAATGACCCTCGAATTGAGCGAACTTATGCTTTTGTTTTAGTTGCCCAAAATAAGCTTAATGAAGCCAATTTAATATTTCAAAAAGCCATTGATAAAGATCCCATGCTTTTAGAAGTTTATTTTCCTTGGATTGAATGTTTAATGAGGCTTGAGGACTATCACGCAGTTATTGAAAAAGTAAAAACTGTTTTGTCTATTGATTCCGAAAATGCGGAAGCTTATAATTATTGGGGTGTTGCTTTATTAAATCTCAAAGAATTTAACGAAAGTATTCAGAAATTTGAACATGCAGTGAAACTTAATTCCGAATTCTCTTTAGCATATGAAAACCTAGGTTTTGTTCACTTCGAACTCGGGCAATTTGAACAAGCATTAACTTTTATTGAAAAAGCAACCAAAGTTAATCCATTTAATTTCCAAGCACTATTTCTATGGGGATTAGGATTAAGACATTTGGGAAATTACGAAGGAGCCCTTGAAAAATTCGAACAGCTAATAACCTTAATTCCAAAACATTCAATGGGTTATTATCAATTTGGGATAACGTTGAATCAATTAGGACAATTAGATGAAGCTCATAAAAATATCCAGAAAGCGATCGAATTAGAACCTAATAATGGAATGTATTACAATGCTTTAGGTATTAATGCAATGGGTAGGGATCTTATTGAACAAGCATTTGAGTGTTTCAAAAAAGCAATAGAGTTGAATCCCGAACTA
>JBHLPG010000221.1:0-6581 GCA_048939725.1 Promethearchaeota archaeon
TAGAGCTATTTCTTTGTCGTCCATAGAACACCAATGGGTGAATTGAGTATGCATTGCAATAATATTACGATGAGTAAGCTCTGCTCCTTTAGGGGTTCCTGTAGTGCCACCAGTATATTGTAATAAAGCCAAATCGTTGTTTACATCAATTTCAACCTCATGTACTTCGCTAGAAATAATTCTCATTACGTCAGAAAATTTAAAGACCTTTTTTCCAGGCCAGCCGTCCACTTTTCCTTTTGGAATTTTACCTAGTAATTTTCCGAAAAAAATAGCAATCTTGCTCAATCCCATATATTCGGAAATATTCGTGGCAATTACAATTTCAAGGGCGGGAATGACATCCAATATCTTCTTCAAGCGTTTAGCATAAATAACATCCATGGTTACAATAACTTTACTCTTGCTATTGTTTAATTGATAGGTAACTTCGTTTTCACTTAAAAGAGGATTTAGCCCAGAGGAAACAGCGCCAACAAGAAGGGCACCAAAATGAGCAATCAAATATTGAGGACAATTAGGTAAACAAATCGTGATCACATCCCCCTTTTTTACTCCATTTTGCTGTAGAAAGGAAGCAAATTTATCTACCTCTTCTAAAAGTTCCCTATACGTTATTTCCCTATTCATCATCCAGAGGGCAGGTTTATCAGGGAATTTAGTCATACCTTGAGTATAAAGAACACCAAGACTTTCAGTTGGGTATTCGAGATTATTTTTAACATGTGAATCCCACGATTTCATCCACAAATCTGGAGCAATCTTAGCCATACTTCTCACACCAACCTGCTTCATTCAATCATAATGGAAAACTGAGACTACCAAGAAGATTTGAAATGATCTAATATGAATATTTCGTTTTAAAAAACCGGTTAGAATACAAAAAAATCGATATATTTTCAAAAATGTCTTAGAAGACTGTAAGATTAATAAACTCCTTTTTATCACATAAGGAGTAAACATTGATTAAATTATTTTTTAACCTATTTTATCAGAAAGTCTTATTCACTTACATTTCTCTTTTAAGTTGAGATTTGTCGATTAACTGTTTAGATAATCCCTTTCGCTGCTTTTTTATAAAACTCAATATTTTCAGAGATTATCTGCCTTATAGGTAGATTATACGGACATTTTTCCTCACATTCTTTACATTGGTCGCATTTAATCCAGCTTTCCACTGAGGGTGGCATCCACCGATTCAGGAATTCATCACGAGGCCATAATCGCCACATCCCTTTGGTTATCATTAACATTTGAATATGGACACCTTGCGGACAAGGCTGACACTCCCCGCATTGTCTGCACAGTGTTTTTTCTAATTGGGAGTGAATAGCTTTCATTTCTTCCTGTTCCTGAAGTGATAATTCCCAAGGGCCATTAACGATTTCTACAATCTCTTCGATTTCAGAAGCTTTTTCGATCCCTACAACGGGTATGACAGTATCAAATTGTAATAAGTACTTAATTGCCGCATTAGCATTTTTTATGCTCCCACCTGCGAAAGGTTTCATTGCTACAAATCCCACATCATGTTTCTGGGCTAATGAGATCAATTCAGTGGCAGGTTCATTCCTGACAAAATTAAATGGGAATAAAACTGTTGAGAACTCTCCTGATGTGATCGATTTTCGAGCAATTTCTAATGAATGACTACTAATACCGATATGATTTATCTTTCCCTCTTTCAGGGCTTGTTGTGCGGCTTCCATTGCCCCCTCAGGTTTGAACACTTGCTCAAACGCAGTAGGCGTACTCACATTATGAAATTGCCAGATATCAATGTAATCAGTTTGTAGATTAATTAGACTTTTTTCTAAACATTCATTTGCCATCTCTTTACTTCGCCAACCTGTTTTTGTAGCAATAATGATGTCATCACGATAATCAGGGATGGCTTTTCCTATCCGATCCTCACTGGTACCATAAGCAATAGATGTATCGATATAAGTAATCCCTAAATCTAAACACCGCTGAAGTACTTTTATTGCTGTTGCTTCAGGTGGTCGCTGGATGGGAATACCTCCAATACCAATTCTTGACACATTGAGGTTTGTTTTTCCTAATCTCATTTTTTTCATTTTATCATCATCTATTCATCTTTTTCTTCTTATAAGCAAGAAGAACTTCGAAATCATTGAATTCCGATAATAATTTTGCTAAATTAACTGCAATTGTAGAACTGGTGTAGAAGCGGAAATTTACTCTAAGTGGAACATCTGTCCAACCTAATTTAACACATTCATTGGCCAACTCGATAAGCATACGCTTCCATGCGTCATGGTATTTTGGTCGTACAGCTGAAAATCTTAATAAGATTCGTTCTTCCTTACCAATAAGAACAGATTCCCCTGGTTGAACTCTCTGAATGGCACCTGTTGTCACTACTTGATTATTATGAAAAACTAATACCACATTACCATCTCTGAGCAATTTATTGGTAAAATAGTTTGTTGCTACTTCTCGGGTTAAAAATTGCCAATTTGGGTCTACTTTACACAATTCAAGGAGTTTTTCAAGATCTTCTAGTGTCGCGGTTCGACAAGTGTAAGATTCATCTGTTATGGTCCAGCTACAGATCTCATCAATCTCAAAATCATAAGAATAGTAATATAGGCGTTCTTTTTCGGAGAAACCTTTGTTTGTAAAAAACTCTATTCTTTCATCAATACCTTCAACATCGAGTACTAGGGGAGCAGTGATTTCAACGGTGTGTTCTCGCTGTAACAGATATGTTAGAAGTTCATCAAAAATTTTTTCTTGTACATCAACAGGACACATGGGTAAAGCCCACGGATAACTTATGTGCGTTCGACCAATATGTGAAGTTGAATCTGTTGCCTGCACATATGCTAATGGGGTACCTTCTTCCGTTAACGCATATAAAGTTGTTTTGGGGTCTTTCTTCTGATCTTTATACCGTGCTCTGATCTCATCACCTGATGTGGGGCGACCTGTTACTTCTGAATAGATTTTTGCTTGAAAATCCTCTAATCCTTGATCGGGTTCATAATGTCGATAAATAACTTTCATATCTACTTATTTTCCTATCATTTTTATTATCATTAATGGTCAATTAGATGTTGAAATCTTATAATTCCTAGGAATTCTGAGTTTAGTGATAGCATAAGCATTGGAAATGTTCTTTCTTTGTTTCTGTGCTCATTCTAAGTTGCAAAAAGTAACTACTTCTGATAAAATCAGTGAAAGTATATATTGGGACGTTAGAATGATTATCTACTATTTCAGTCAACATATTTATTGCATGTTTATAATCTTGCCCGATAGTATGCTTTAATGCTGGGGAGGAGACGAGAGATCCAAGTTTCTTATAATATTCCCTTATACGGTTGTTCCATTCACCACGACTTCGTCGATCTAACTTATATATTATTGGGGTAGCAATTTCCTTGAAATTAAGACCTGCTAATGAGACATATTGCCAAAAGACTAAAGGAAAGGCATATCTTGCATGATCAAGAATATTTGGAAGGCAAAATGCTCTATAACCTTTCAAACCGCAGAAGGCATCTGTTAATTCTAAATTGAAGCATTTATTGATTGTTCTTGTTATTAACATATTTGTGAGATATCGATCAACTGGGACTTTTGTATTCTGATCCCAAAAACGATAGGAGAGATAGCGACTCGTGGAAACGAAATCTATGTCGGAATTAGAATCAAGAAGATCCAAGATCTCCTTTATACTAAACGGAGTATGTTGACAATCAGCATCAAATGTAATTAAAACATCATAATTTGATTTTGTCAGCTGAAATAGTGTCAGAATCGCATTTCCATACCCAAGAGGCCCATTTCTATGTCTGATGTATTTGAATGGATATTGTCTAGATAACTTTTGATAAATTTCTCTGGATTTATCAGTACTCCCATCATCAACTAGAAGTACAGTTATCTCATATTCAGAACATTCTTCGCTTAAATAAGTATAAAGGGAATGAATGCACTCCGAAATGTATGCCTGCTCATTATAAAGGGGGATTCCTATTAATACTTTCATTTATTATTTTTCTCCGTCTTAACTCCGTCATTCAACTAGGAAGAATGAAAAGAACTGCAATATCTTCAATTGCATCTTGAAGTTGTGCTAAATGGATTGCATTCATTGAATAACCAAAAAAAAGTGTGCTTATTCGTAAGGGAAGTCTTTCCCAGTTACTTTTGAGGCATTCTTGTGTAACTTCAATGAGTAATCTCCTCCAAGCTTGTGGATGCTCAAGACGAGTAGCTGATGTTAAGCCAATTACTTCGCGGCCTTTACTTTTCCCCCTCGTGAGTTTTCTCCGATACGGAAGGCCAGTAGCGACTACATTGTCATCTTTGAGGATTAATTTATTACGGTCATCTTTTAGAAAAACAGTTTCTATGTAGTATGTAGCTTCCTCCACACTGGGGAAGACATCACGCATATAATTATCTGTATGACAAACATCAATAATTTGGTCAAGATCATCAATTGTGCCTGATCTACACGTATAGGAAGCCATTTCATCAGTCATTTTCCAGTTGGAAACATCCATTAGATTGAAATCAATACTATAAACATAAAGGTGTTCTTTTTCAACGAATCCTTTCTTCTGAAAAAAGGCAATACGCTCATCAGTTGTAGGGGTTTCGAACACAACTTCACTAGCAATTATTTGAGGGTGAATAGTGTCCTGTAGCCACCTTATTAACTCATCAAAGATTTTTTCTTGTGCTTTAATTGGGCATTCTGGTATAGCCCAAGGATAACTAACGATGTATGTTCCTGGTCTTGCGGCCCATTTACTTGCTTGAACATAAGCTAGAAGTTTGTTATTGTCCGTTAGGACATAACGGGCACTCAAAGGATCCCTTTTCTCCCCCTTAAACCGTCTTTTAATTTCCTCTGCATCAGCAGGTAGTCCTGAAACTTCTGTATAAACTTTTGCTTGTTGTTCTTCTAAACCTTGGTCAGGTTCAAAGTGTCGATAAATCAAATTCAATGCAATCCATTCTCCATCAGTTAATAGCTAGAAGTTATCCCAGTTAGTGACATTAATTAACAGGTACTGTCAATGATTGTAATCACATTTATTTAATTTACTATTGTGGCTAACCTTATAAAAGTCTTAAATCTCCCTTTAACTTAAAATATGGTGATTAAATTCCAAGTTGAAACCCCTTTATTTTCCATGAGTGTCATAGTATGAAGAATGGAAACAAATCAAGCAAAAATGCCTCAGAATATTGTTTTTATCTCACATATAAACCACAAAATGTAAAATTAGTATCAAAAGAGGAACTAGATTTAATCAGAGAGCATTATCTGATTATTTCTGCATTAAGAAATACAGTTATGAGTGTAAAGGATATTCATAATCTCTTTCAAGATCGAAAAACGGGGGACTTCAATTATACATTGAAAACAATTTATCGCCATTTGGAAAAACTAGAAACTGCAGGAATAGTAACGGCTGCTGGGTATCGGGAGAAAAAGGGAACACGATCTTGTGAAAAAGTATATTGTAGAACAGCGAAAATTTTTTGTCCTGAAATTGAGGAGGAAGACTTAAACTGGTGGGAATTAGAAAATGGTGAACAATACGCCCAAATATTTAGAGTCACATTAGCTGAGCTATTGCAAACATCCGAACCTGATAAAGAATCATTTAATAAGCTATTCAAACAATTAAATCTTCAACAAATCAAAGTAAGAAAAGAATTATTTGAAAAAGCAACAAGTAAAGAAGAGCTTGCGGATTCTCTTGGTCAACTTGATATTACCAAATTGAATTCCATTGTTGACTTAGCAAGCATTCTTAAAGTTCTTTTACAAGATCCAGATTTGCTTAAACAGATGCAGAATCTGCTAGACATGAATGATTCAAATACTGATCAATAATCCTATTCTATAGGAGGGAAAATTAGAACATTTGATGCTTGATTACATAAAGAGTGAGTTATTCTTTGAGCATCGTTTTCAATTTTTTTCATTGCCTGAAAAACAATTAATGTGTCAGCTTCTTTTGACATTAAATTACAGAAATCGATTAAGGCAAATTGACCATCTATAAATTCTATTTTGAAATCTTCAGTGTATATTTTTAATTTTTCTTCAATAATTTCCATGTAAGTCTTAACTCTCTCTATTTCCTTTTCAGATAGTTCTGAATGGTACAAAGTGACTTTTGCGTTCTGGGTAATAAGGGCAAATAGCCATCCAAAAAAATCTTTCCGGAACATCGGCTCCCTAATAAGGACCTTAATGTTATCAAAGGGAATTTTTTGTGTATGCCTAACAAGAAATATTGGAATAAGATTGTCCATTAGACATATATTAACTACTTTATCGATTGTCGCACCAAGACTTGTATTAGATTGTATTTCTTCCTCAGCAAATAAAGTAAAAGGAACTGGAATGATGATGAAATCAATTTTTCGTTGATTTAATATCTCTTCAATACGATAGAAGGGAGATTTCTCTTCATCTGTAAAAAAAGCAACGTTTAACAACTCATCTTCACCCTGAAATTCCCTTTTTACTTTTTCGATTAATGCAGGAAGGGTCTCAAGCTTAATTTTAGCTTCTTTTGCTTGAT
>JBHLPG010000222.1:0-6575 GCA_048939725.1 Promethearchaeota archaeon
TAAGAGAAGCAATCGAAACTTCTGATCAATTTGGTTTAATAAATGCTATATGTATTGCAGTATATTGGATAGGAAAAGTACTTGCGTTCGTCATCTGGCCATTACTTTCACCAGCATTAGTATTCGGTGCATTACTTATTACATTGGATATATTCGCCAAGGATTATCCGAAGTTGATGAGAGGGTTTAATTTTCGGTTAATTGGATTTTTTATTTTATGCTTGATAGCGAGCGTTTACATGATTCTCATCATTGATCTTATCTTCAACGTTGCATTTTGGTCCACCGCACCTACAGAATATTCGAAACCAATATCAGTAGAAGGATTGGGAGATGTGCATTTTTACGAGCATGGATTATGGTGGACTAGTCTTGGCATTGTCGCCGTAATTTCAACTATGCTTGTATTAATAATCTTAGAAATTATTGTTGGCCAAAAACGTGGATCTAATGAAGTTAGGGAAAAGCGGAAAGCCAATTTGCTATTTATTTATCCCTTTATTCTTATTTTTTTGATTTCAAAAACAATTCCCTATATAATCACATTTGGGCCAAGATTAAAAACTCTGAATAATCTTGTTGATTTATTTAGTCTTCTTCTAATAATTTTTTTGGGAATTTTCAGGGTTTTAGGGATCCAAGAGGATTCTAAGATGCATAATTCTGGAAAAAAAGAAAAAACTAGTCTTAGCGAAAGGATGAATTTGATCCCCCCTTATGTTAGGGCTTTATTTGTATTTTTTCTCGCTTTTTCATCATTTTACATATCAATTGAAGCCAATCTGATTTTAACATTATTTGGTGTACAGAATATTTCTCGGTTTGTGAGGGTACTTCTGTCGGTTATAGGGATCTTCTCTGTAATCAGCTTTGTCTTCTGGCGATATAAGCCGTTTGGGAAAACCATATCACCAGGTTCGAATGACGGGGAATGAATTTTTAGAATTTCGCGCCGCACGAGATACAAAACTGTCCATCAATAGGATTGAGCGCACTACAGACTGGGCACTCTTTAGTTTCCGTTGTATCACTGATTACGGCTGGTATCTGCTCAGTTAGAGTTTCTAGAGGTGTCAAGAGTAGTTTTGATTGGTCTACAACATCAATAGCCCAAAGGCTCCCAAAGGCTCCTAATTGTGCCATGATATTTGCCGGAAGGGTAACTCGATTATCACTATCCATTACAACCATTCGAGACATATCCAATTGTGCGAGATCGATTCCTTTTCCATGTACACCTAGTAATAAGCCATCGCGTAATTCAACACTTCGATCTGCGTAACCAGCAACATGATTACTGTGTGTCGCTGTGAGCATGGTCATACCTGTTTCTCGATTTAGTTCTTTAAAAAGCTCTAAAAGCCTGACACTAGTCTTAAAGTCTACATTCCCTGTTGGTTCATCAGCAATGATAAGTTTAGGATTGTTTGCCATCGCTCTAGCAATTGCTACCCGTTGTCTTTCGCCACCACTTAAACGATTAGCGATTTGATTTTTCCTGTTTAAAACACCCATTAGATCAAGTAGTTCAAGTGTACGCTTCTTTCGATATTGATATGGAAGACCATTAAGGGCCATACTTTGATTTACGTTATCAAATGCAGAAAGATCAAGAAGTAGGTTTCCTTCTTGAAAAACAAATCCAACCTGTTTTCTCCTAAACATGGTCAGGTCTTCTTCTGGCGTTTTAGTGATATCATGCCCTCCAAAAAACACGGCTCCAGCGGTTGGATGCATCAAACCTCCGATAATCTGTAATAAGGTCGATTTCCCCGAACCTGAGGGGCCTACAATAGATACAAATTCCCCAGGATCAAGGTCAAAACTAATACCTTTGAGAGCAACTACAGATGCACGTTCTGCCTTACCTCTGTAAATATGATAGACACTCTTAGCAGAAAGTAAATGAGGAGATTTAGGATGGTCTATTTCTTCTCGAATTGCTGAATCATCTTTTATACTCATTTTTAACGCCTCATAATTCTCTTACTACAGTTGAAATCTTCGCTTTTGATGCACTCCGCACACTAAGGAAAGTTGCTATGAGCATTGCAAAAAAGGTTACAAGCATTGTAAAAAGCAATTCGACCCAATCAAACACTAAAAGTCTATTAAGTTGGGAACCACCTGTTGTCAAGGCACTTAAGGGTGTAATAAAAAGATCCATAAACCCGAAGAAAGGATTAAACAGTATAGATAAGCCTAAACCTATAAACAATCCCCATAAAACAGACGTTAGCAGTAAAACGATTGTTTCACTAAAAACAACTTTATAAATTTGACCCTGGGATGCTCCATAGCTCCTTAGTATAGCAAATTCTTTCTTCCGCTGTTCCATTAAGATTGACATGAAAATAAATGTCGCTAAGGTAGCCGCTACGAGGGAGATTACGAAATCTGCTGTAAGTAATCCAGGGATACCGTAATCCATTTGTTTTAGTTCATTTGCTTTTCGTATCTCACCTTGAAGAGTTGTTACTTTAATTACCCAATCATTTTCAAGAAGACTAGTTTTGATTTCGTCTACATCAGCTGAATCCTTCACCTGTACAAGAAATTTCGAAGCCAAGATCTCTTTTGGATTTTCAACAAAATTAGTTATCAACTGAACAAGGAACGGGGGAAAATTTGTTTTGTATTCATCTGGAAAGGTGTCAAAGATCGTTACCAATGTAGAAAAATCCATCAAATCATGCAGGAGGTTGTGGCTAATGATCAGAGAACTGCTACCAATTCCAGCAGGAGTATGGTCAAATTCACCTAGAATAGTGAGATTTCGGGTGACATAGTCGAATTCAATAAGCAGACTTGACCCATTGAAAAAATAAGTTAGAATCTCTACTGAAACATTTTGTCCTACTTTTAGACCTTTCTCGATTAATGCACTCCGACCAATTAAGCATCCATCTGGATTATTAGCTAATGCTGTCATTAACTCATCTTTATTTTTATCCTCTTCATCGGGAATAGCATCACTATGCCATATTCCCACAGTATCATACACTTCTGGATCAATACTGTGAATGGAAATTGGGTCATTACGTAAAATTCCTGTTGTAGAAGTAATGGCCATTGCTTCTTGAATATCATCAATACTTTTGATATTTGATATTGCTGTTGTAGCAAAATCCATAGTTGTCGTAACAGCAATGTCAGCACCTACAGAATGTGTGATCAACCGCTCTTGGTGGGCTTCACCTGATGATCCGTGTACTGCAGCAAGAACAGCAAACGAAACGGTTAGAGAAATAATAAGTGCTAATCTAGGAATATCTCCTGATTTACGAAAAATATTTCCTTTGATTAAAACCGACACATCCTTCAAAAAACCGATTCTTTTTACTATTGGATCGGTTTTTGAGGGGAGCCAAATTGCTAGTCGAGCTACAACTGCTGCGCCACCAATCCAGAAAAAAGGTGGCCCTAAAAGCCCAAGAATAATGACTATGGGCCCAAGATCTGGTACGTTTACCCCATATTCTTGCAAGAAAACTAGAATGAGGACAAAGAGCCCTATACCAAAGAAGATTATATCGAGACTGTTTCTTCTTAGGAAACCTTCCTTTTTTGTCTCATCAATTCGTCGAACAGTTTCCGTTATCTCCATAGAAATAAATGTATTTGCCTTTCCATTAACCATCAAAATTAGAATGATAACGATAAATCCTCCAACAACAAAGAGTGTAACTTGATCTATATCAATTAATAAGCGTAGGAAGTCAGGTAATTCTTCAATCGCAGTATCACTCCACTTCATAAATCCTGTTGCAGTTCCAATCACCCAAGCTCCAAAAACAGCGACAATGTAGCCCAATATCAGCCCTAAAAGTGCTAATAAAAGGGCTTCAAACAGGATTTTCCTCTTAATTTGTTTTGGACTTGCACCTTGAGTCTTTAAAATACCAACTTGATAACGCCTGTCATGTAAAGAGATATCTATACCGAAAGAGAGAAGATAGAGAGACAGAATAGCAACAGGTATTGTTAAAATGCCATCAAAGAAGAAAATAAAAATACTCATAACTTGAAAAGGCAATAATTTCCCCTCGACCAGATTCGTTCCTATTAACATCTCATCTGCTTCAAATTCATTTATTAGTTGATTTATCTGCCTCGATACCCCTGATGGATTCGATAGATCGAAATCAGGATGATATTCATTGATTTTTAAGGCACAATATCGCATCTCATTTTTCTTTAAGTCTTCGAAGAACGAGGTTTTGTTTTCCTTCTGCAAAAGTTCTTTTGGAATATAGATCTCCCCTCCTCCTCCCCCAATATATCCTTCGATAGTGACAGCTTCAGAGAATAATCCTGCTGATGCCCCCTCTTCTGCAGCTAGAACTCCAGCTACAGTAATATTAGCTAGAGCAACTTTAGCTACTTCTTTTCTCTCAACAAAGGGGTATCCAGGATCATTTAGATCTTCAAGACCAATGGAAAGTGTTAGCTCAATCAATCGGTTTCCTTGACTTAGTTTAGCTGACTCAGCTAAGGCTTCTGTTATCAGAACTCCGTGATAATAGGGGCTTGTATTCGTGTAAATGTCAGGGTTTGTTCCGGTAATTAACCTTTCTCGAATATTTGTCCCGATTTCGCTGTTATAAAACTCCTCAGAATATACTAGGCCATATGAACCGCTATGAGTTTCGTTACTGTATTCAACACGAATTTCAGCTTGGAGATGTGCTGGAGTATAAATAGTCGTGGAACCAGCAGATTCCTGAATTATTGTCCGAGAATTACCATACAGAATTTGGGAATCAGAAACCCAAGGATGTTCTAAGAAGTGATCATTATAATTTTGTATTTGATTATCAGTTAAAACATCTTTGAAGTCCATCCTGATCTCATAAGGTGAACCTTCAACAATGCTTTCGTATACATTAGCCATTAAAACGTTAGAGTAAAGTAATATTCCAGAAAGGATAGATATTCCCAAGATTAATCCGGCAGTCATCGATAATGACCGCCTTTTATTCCTTCCTAACGAACGGATAGCATGCCATAAATAAGAAAATCTATCTTGAGGTCTGAAGCGTCCTGCTTTTGGAGTGGTCGGTTCATCGCTCAATTTAAAGATCCTCCAAAATTTCATCCTCACGATGTAGGGTTCCCTCTCGAAGAATGAGAATTCGATCTGTTTGCTTTGCTACTTGAATATCATGAGTCACAATGATTACAGTTATATTTTTCTCCTTGATGATTTCTCGGAATAACTCTATAATTGTATCTCCCGTTTTTGTGTCGAGGTTTCCTGTTGGTTCATCCGCTAACAATATTTTTGGATCATTTGCTAGTGCACGGGCAATTGCTACGCGTTGCTTTTCGCCACCACTTAAATCATCAGGAATATGCTCCGCTCGATGAGCTAATTGAACTTTTTCTAACAATTCAAGAGCTTTCTTCTTAGCTATCTTCTCACTTACTCCTGTAAGCATCATTGGAAACATGACGTTATCGAGAGCTGACAAATAGTCAAGTAGATTAAAATCTTGATAAACAATTGATGATTTATGGCGTCGGGTTTCAACGAGATCAACCTTGGAAAGGTTTTTCCCATCAATGAGGACTGTTCCCATTGTAATGTCTTCAATACTAGATAGAATATTTAGAAGAGTTGATTTCCCCGATCCACTCGGACCCATAATGGCAATGAATTCTCCTGGTCTGACTTTCAGGGTTATTCCTTTAAGTACCTCAATATCGTCACCTCTTGGGATTTTAAATGTCTTGTATAGATCTGTTACTTCAATTATATGTTCCATATGAATTTACACCCATGTGGTGGCTTTTTCAGGCTTAATAAACAATGATAAGATGAAATAAATGAAGAAGTTAATGAACTTTAGCTTAGCGGAAGCGAACAGTTCTAATCATAAAAATGAAGAGAATGTATATCAAGGATATACCTTTTGATGAAAGAATCTACTTCCGCCTTGTGCCTTTTTTAAACTTGGGTTCAAAGGGGTATGAATACATCAATTTAGCAGTAATGTCTTTCTCTTCATCATCGTCTTCGTTGTCTTCGTTGTCTTCTTCATCCTTAGTTTCTTCATCACTCAAATTATTCTTCCTCATTTAACTAGTGAATTTTCGGATCCCCCACTCAAGGGTATATTTAAATTTCAACTTCTTCCGCCAAATGACTGCAATAATAACGAATAGAATTGAGTAAAATGTCATGAAGATAAAGAAAAGTAAATCATTCTGAAAAAAAAACATCATTTCAATTGGAATACCAAACATCACATTATGGATAAAATAGATCGTTAATGAAAGTTGACCAAAGATAACAAGAGGCATCAGGAGCTGCTTCAGTTTGTTACGATAACTGAAAGAGATATGGTCGAAATCAAAAATCACCAGGAAACCTGTAATGAAAATTGTCATGATACCTAGGGTGAAAAATATGAAAGTAGTAGAAGCAGGATATTCCACAGGAGTAGACATATTTCTTTCAATAAATAGGGAAAAGAAGGCTCCAATGAGATAAAAAATAATCCCAATTATCATAAGGATAATAGCTTTAACATTAGCCGTTTTAGCACTCTCGGGATCTGGCAGGTTTAATG
>JBHLPG010000223.1:0-6562 GCA_048939725.1 Promethearchaeota archaeon
ACCCTCGTGTTCGTATTGTTTTAGTACCTCAGATTTCATCTCTTTACCTGTCAAAAGAGGCACTCCAATATCTGGAATACGACAAACTAACGTCCACATCCTCCATTCTCGAGCTGACACAAGCGATAGGAAAGTTGAAAAGCCTAAGTCTGCGGTATGACTTGGTTGGAATAACAACGGCAGAAAATGCGCCTCATTCAAACCACAAAGCGCTTGGCGGGACATTTCTGTCGCATTCTGCTACTGATATCATTCGAGTAGCGGTGGTTCCTAACAGTAATCAACAGAATTACACACTTCTTTTCACAGTCCAGAAAGGTGGGCCAACTGTCCAAGTAAAACTTTCGTACATAGCGAGAAGGGAAGAAGAGTCTCAAGTACCGTTAACTCAATTTTGGTGATTCTTATGGGCCGAACTTTGCCATCTTACCGAAGAATGCTGGAGAAAGAGCGTACTCTTTGGCAGGCACATTATGCAAATCGTTTACGTGAACCATATAGAACCGCCTTCACAGATCTGTGGTTGTATGCCTTTCAATTAGCAGACGCTGCATCCGCAAACACGCGCCCCATAGTCTTTGATAATGTTGTGATGTCGATGCTGATTGGACAACACTCCGAAATACAGAAGCTAAAGGACGAACTGACCGCATTAAAAAAGAAATTGGTGCAAATCACAGATAATGATCACAAGAGGGAGACTTAGCCACTAATTGGAACTGTTAATATGTCTCAGATTCGCGCATGGCTCCACGAAGTCGAAGCTGCCGATTGGGGGGTTAATACATACTGGATCACCGAGAAGAAGGTCATCCAAGCTTTTTATCCCCTCACGGCTGAATTCTTCCTTGCCAAAACCGATCTTTACACCGAAAAGCAACTACTGAGTCATCCACACATTGAAAGTACAGAAAGAGTGTCGAAGTACCTTTCGATCCATGACCAGAAACCGTCAAGTGTTTTGCGTATTCGAGTCAACCCTCGTCGAATCCGAGCTACTTATGAGGACTTACGTAAGTACTGGGGCGAATATCTTCACAATGCAGATTTGAGCTTATGGCAACAGTTCTGTTTCCAAACTAAACTTTTTCCTTATGTTTATGCAGAGATCGATATCAGCAATAGGAAGCTGAGGAACTGGCGGCTGCTTGAGTCCTATACTCAAATGGATTATCAATCTGTACCATTTCGTGTCCTTTGGCTCCAACCTTTCTTCGAAGACTCTAGTCTCTCTCGGGGAAGAATAACGAAGATATTGATGCGGAGATCAGTAATTGATCAAGAGGAGGAGCCAATTATCTTCGAAGAACAGACAGAAGCAGAAATCATCCGTAACAGCATCCGATATATCCAACAAGTTGACCCTGATCTGTTATTCACACGAGGAGGGGATACTTTTATCCCAATTATTGCAGAACGTTCCGTGCGGGTTGGAGAAGGGTATTTGCGTATTGGTCGCGGTTTCCGTCCCTTAAGAAGCTATGTACGACGACAAAAGGCAGCTAGTAGAGGCCACAGTTATATGTCATACGGACGGGTCTTTTACTCTCAGCATGGGGTTTACCTTGACGGAGGCCGCCACCACTACGATGTAGGTAATAGTTTCATGTGGAAAGACGGAAATATCGCAGGGATTCATGAGTTAGTGCGGTTAGGATGTAGTGATCCTCAGCGGATTGCTCGTGGTACCATAGGGACTACATTATCCGCTGTACAGATGCGAACCGCTTATTACCGAGACATATTAGTCCCTGCGCGAAAAGCTGACCCTGAATCATTCCGTCCTGCTTGGACCATGGAAACCGATGTTGGCGGGCTTGTGTTTTCCCCTCGAGTTGGGTTTCATGCAAATGTGGCGGAGCTCGACTTTCTATCGATGTACCCGAATATCATGGTTCATAGGAATGTTTCTCCTGAAACTGTCAATTGTGCGTGTTGTGTGAACAACAAAAGACAGCTTGTACCCCTTACCAATTACCATGTTTGTACGAAGAGGCTTGGTATCATTGGTCTTTCCCTGAGAAATATCCTGAACCGCCGCCAATATTACAAAGCGAAGCGAAATGTCCATCCTGATTATGATAGACGGCAGAAAGTGCTTAAATGGCTGTTAGTAACCTGTTTCCCTCCAAATACAGTGCTTCCAGTATTTACGAAAGGTAAACTGAAATTGGTTGAGATAGGTTCATTCATTGATCATATATTAGAAAAAAACGAAAGTACGGATGAGATGACAGTTATTGGAGTCGATAAAACGTTCCAAGCAACATTTAATCCTATTAAAAGAGCTTTTCGGTTGGAAAGTCCTCTAGAGCTTTATCGGATCCGTTTGGAAACAGGAAGAGAACTTGTTGTGACTGGTGATCATATATGCTATGTTCTTTCTGATGGAAATCTACAAGAAAAGGAGGCAAAGAAGATCAGCAATGGAGATTTTCTCCCCGTCATGCTCAAAATGCCTGAAATTACATCACAAACCAGTGTTAATGCACTTGAAAGACTTTTAGATATTGCCTCAGATGAGGATTTGGATATATGGTGGGTTTGGGGCTCTGAGCTTACAGAATATATTCAAGCTAAGAAATCAGAAATCAAGCGCTATATGGAGAATCACCATAGTCAGGGAGCAATACGCACGTGGTTAAGGGGTGGTTTCATCCCTCTTAGATACTTTCCTCTACTTGAGGTTCCTCGGGAAGGATGGAGAACGCTTAAAATTGGATGTGGGCGGCGAGGAGGTGGAGAACTTGGTTTTCTTCCAGCAGAATTCAAGATTGATGGGGATTTGGGATTTTTTTTGGGTTACTTTATTGGTGATGGTAGTGCTCGTCCAACTTTTCTTCGACTGAGTGTCAATCCTGCTGATACTGATTTAATCGTTTGGCTTGAGAAGTTTATAGCTCAACGATTTGGTCTTGATGTTCACAAGAGGAAGGAACCTCATACCCAGATGTTTACACTCCAGATCAATTCCTCCACACTTGTTCGAATTCTGACGGATATTTTTCGGGTAGCTAGGACAAGGGCATTAGGAAAACTCAAAGTGCCCCCTCTGATACTTAACGGGCCTGAAGAAGCAGTTTTTGGTTTTTTTGGGGGCCTTATCGCTAGTGATGGAGATGTTCACCCCGACCGAAATGTTATAAGGATTTCAAGTTGTGACTATACTTTTATCCAAGAACTAGCTTATCTTGCAACTCGCATAGGGCTTTATACGACTCTTCAACGCGATACTCCTCAAAAAGGCAGTTTGATGTACAATTTGTGTCTCACTGGCGAAGAAACTCTTGCTCTCCTCCTCAATAGTGGTTACATTAAGAGAATTGATGAGATCAAGATTGAATCGAAGAATCATAAGATAAGATCTCGTGCTTGGATGAAAGACTTCCCTGTGGAGGAATCTGGATTGCTTGCCTTAGCCAAAAAAGCTCGCACAGTCAGAGAGCCTTGTATATCGGGAAAAGTTCGAACATCCCGCGAAATAGTTAGAACTCAACTGCAACAGATTAAAGAAAGGGAAAAATTGTCTTCTACTGATCTTAAGCAGCTAAAACTTCTTGAAAAAATGGTAAATGGTGACCTCGGATTTGCTCGTGTTGTCAGCGTCACTCGTCACCCCTCGGATCACAATTTTGTTTATTGCTTTGAGGTAACTGATGAATACCCTGGTTTCGTAGCAGGAGCAGGTGGTATATTTTCTCACAACTGTTTTGGATACACAGGCTATAGAAATGCACGTTTTGGCCGTATTGAGTCACATGAAGCAATTTCGGCATACAGTCGACACGGATTAACTCTTACTCAACAAATTGCCTCCCGTCATGGATTGGAGGTTGTGGCTGGCATTGTGGATTCGGTTTGGGTGAAAGATCCTGAGGAAGAACCGCTTTCACCTGATAAAGTGAGCGAGTTGCGTCAAGAGATAACTGACACAGTCAAACTCCCAGTTGAACATGCCTGTGACTATCACTGGATCATCTTTTTACCCCGCCGTCATGAGCGCAAAGTAGGCGTACTAAATCGATATTATGGCCTGAAGACCGACGGAACATTTCGTATTCGTGGTATCGAAATTCGTCAGTCAAGTAGTCCTCCTTTAATCAAAAAACTCCAGATGAATATGTTAGACATTTTGGCCAAAGCTAGATCAAGAGAACAATTTCAAGTAGCTAGTCAACGGGCTGAGAGGTTCATGAAGAAATGTAGCAAGGAGCTGGAGGCAGGGAAAGTTCCTCTTGAAGAATTATTGATAACAATTCGTCCTTCGCGTTCTCCTGATGAATATATCAATAATTCTCGACAAGCGGTTGCAGCTAAACAGTTAGCTTCGTTAGGACTAGATGTTGAGCCTGGAATGAAGATTAGTTATCTTATACTAGATGCTCATGCAGAAAACTGCAAGAAACGAGTGAAAGCTGAGCAACTTTTGACAGGAGACGAGCATTATGACGTGGATGAATATCAAAAATTGATGATCAGGGCTTATGAGAACTTAATCCCCCCAGAATTCAACAAGGAAAATCCGACACTAGAATCGTATTGGCCTGTGCACGTGGTACAGAATATTTAGAATCTTTTCAGTTCCCGTTTCGCTGTTCTTTTCCTTTGAATTGGGTCTTTAAGTTTTTTCAACGTTTCTTGGAGAATAGATTCCAGCATCTTCAAGATACCATAACCAGATAAAGCGTTGGTGTCAAAGCGATCGCCCATCTCGACGAGTAATTCTTCCGCCTTAGCAGTCCTATGAAGAGCAAATTTGATATCTTCCGATGTAATTGGGAGACTTAAACCAAATTTATGCCATTTATCTCGTACTTGATTAATATGAGCTGACTCATCATCGTATTCTTTTATTCTGCCTCCAGCAGAGTATTGAATGGCTAAGGGTCTAGTTTGGTAAAGTGCAGTACGAAGATCTTCCCACACTTGTTCTACTTGTTCTTCTTCTAATATAGTGACTTTTTGGTTGTACACTAATTGAGCTGCAATCTCCCTACAAAGAGCTTTGGTGTTGACTTCGCTCATTAAATCTGTTTTATATTTCCTATCAAATTCCCTGATAGCATTGTAGATTAATCCTTCTAAATCTGGGAATGGAATCTGATTGTTCGTGATTTCAGCTTTTACAAGCTGTTCTTCTTTTTTTGCTTTCATTAGGGATGGAAAAGAATACTCTCCTTTCCCATGGTTTAAGATATCCCTAAGTTTGTCCATAATTGTATTGAGTGTCCCCTCACGCCACTCTTCAGCTTGAATATGTTTTTCAAGATCAATTTTATTTCCACAATAAACTACCCTGGATAAATTAGTTTCATTCTCTGATGTCATGATCCCGAGTACTCTTTTAACATGTTCTATGCTGTTATAGCAGGATAATTCCCTTGATTTGTCGAAAACAACAATTATGTTGTCATCAGGTCCTGCCATTTTTGCAAGTACTACCCTAAAGTGATCGAATATATTTTGTCCTCCCACATCATTCCCTATGAGTCTAATTTTATATGTAGTATCATTCCACTGATAGGGGAAGACGAACTCGAAATCCTCAAGTCCTACTGTTTCCGTATCAAGACTTACAGTCTTAATATCCCATCTAACATCACCATACCGTAGAAAAAAACCACGTCTTTCAGCCCATCTTTGGAGATCTGATTGATCGGTCTCTGTGGACAATGTATAGATTTTTTGAAGGTATTCTTTCAATAATTGTGCGAGAGTGATTAGTATTTGTGTTTTACCTGACATTCCATCTCCAATAAATATCAATTTGACCATAGCATCCTCCATACGTGTCAAAAGGATCTCTTCTGGTTGGAATCCGATCAAGCTATCAGTTTCATTCGCCAACATCTCTAACTCCTAAGCTAATTTTTCATACCCGCAAAAGAATAAAAAGGGTTTTCATTTAGCTTTCATTGATTATTTTCTTATGACAACAAGAGTAATTAAGTACATGTATTTGAAAACATATGGATTAATTTCACATAAACAGGATTCCTTTAATTTCTGAAGAAGGTTGAATTTGTATAATAGCTGGAAAACAACAATGAATGAATCAAATCCTGATGATCCTGAAACTAAATTAACTTTGAAAAGGCAATTACAGGATATTTCACGAGAGAAGAAGATCCTAAAGGTGATACCAAAATATTATGAGAAATTAGGGTCTTTTGATCCAAAAACTGGTGTCTCCCTACTTGAATTCAAAACATATCTAGATGACCATGCGTATTCTTCGTTACGAGAGAAATTTTTGAAGGAGATTGGAGTAAAAATACAGGCCCGATTGGTGGAATTAGATAGGGCTGCTATGACCAAATCTAAAAGAATAAAACGTCAAGAGGAATTAGAAACCCAGAGGTATCAAGAAGAACGTATGAAGGTGCGGCAGGAAGCTGAAGCTCAAGAACCTGTTGAAACTGATCTTGGCAATTTGAAACAGATTTTATTCATTCCATCATGGCGCAAAATGATAGAAAGGGAAGAATTCAAAGGTTTCTACCTTAATCAACCCGTCCATGAAATCATTCACGATAATGTCATTTTATTACCTGATTTTGCT
>JBHLPG010000224.1:0-6545 GCA_048939725.1 Promethearchaeota archaeon
TATTCGTTTTTGATCCTTCTCCTTTGCATGTGGGACAAATAGTCTCGGATTCTTCTATAATTTGTCCAGTACCAGAGCAATCAAGACACTTATCCTTATCTTTTGGTTTTGATCCAACAATGATCTTCGTTGAACCCATTCCTCGACAGGTGGGACATTTTGTTGGTTTTTTTACGATAATTTTTCCCTCGCCAGAACAATTAGGACATATTATGAGTGATGACATGTTCTATCACTATTATAATCTTCAAAAAAGGAAAAATATTTTCCCATTCTACAATAGATTAATTAAAAAGGTTGTTTTGGATATTTAAGCCTTCCATATAACGATCTTACGAATTTTCAGTCCTTTCTTAATCTCTTATGAATATTTCCTTTTTAAGACCTTGCTTTATAATAGAAATATCACCCTATCTACGATTTATCAATCAACATATTGATGAGATAATGGAATGCTTTCAAAATCAACTATTTAAAGGCGAGGCTTAAATTTATGAGATGGAAATAAACAATGATCAAATCGGGACAGGCAGACTTCCAACTGGTCTTCCATTCAAATTCAAAACTGTCATGAAATTTCTGGAACTATGAAAACACGTATTTGTAGGGGAAGAAATCAAGTAAATGGCCATTATTAAGGTAAATTAACTAGAAAAACAGTACTCAGGAATGACTTTTTATAAGAAATGAGACAAAGATACCTGACATAATACCTTTTAGAAAATTTACTCAAATGGATTGATAAAAAGAACTTCAAAGACCCCATAGTGAAATTGAAAATGATTAACAAACGGATGACTAATATTAATCCTTTATTTGAAGAATTCAATTCAATTCATCTAATTTCTACTGAGCTATCAATCAAGTTCAAAGTATATATTCTAATAATAAACGAAGAGAATTCTTGGTTTATTTTGAACAAACATTAATCTCAAGGGTGAATTAATCATGAAAATTGATTCCTCCCAAAAGGAAGAAGTAATAATCTTTTCTGATACTCACATCTCTAAATTTACTGGACTTTTCCATAAGAAAGCCTTCACAACTGGAGTCACACTGATCAACAGTCTTTTAAAGAAAAATCCTTCAGCCTATCTTCTTCACCTTGGAGATATCACCGACTCAGGCACTTATGAAGATTTTGTGTATGCCAAAAAACTTCTCGATGCAAATTTTTCCAATATAGAAAATTTCTACACGTTAACAGGAAATCATGATATGCGTAACATCGGAGATAAACTCTGGAAAGATTTTTTCGGTGAACGTCAGTTTCTAATTGATACAACAAAGAACGGAGGAAATATGGTTATTTTGGGAATTGATAGTTCTGAACCAGACGAAAATATTGGGAGAATTGGTGATCGTGGACTTGAAGCTATCCATGAGATGCAAAATTATAGTGATGATCTGGTAAAGATTTTATGTTTTCATCATCATCTCTTGCCTATTCCAAATACAGGGAGAGAAAGATCAATGATATTAGATGCAGGAGATGTTATGCAAGTCATTTGGGATGCAGGAATTGATGTGATTATCACTGCCCATAGACACTACCCAAATATATTTTCTCTTTCTAATGGCATCAGGAGCTGTTTGCTGGTTAACTCTGGTACTTTTAGTAGCTTTAAAACACGTGGAAAGGCGGGGCATACCTTTGTGGATCTTTTGTTTGCGAATGAAAAACTAGATGTCAATATTCATGGTATAGAAGCCTATTCGAAATTTCAAGAACCTGTTGAAGAATCAGTCTCAATTTTGAAAGGAGAGTTAAGACCTCAGGTTGGATATCTCGTTCCTGGGGATAGAATTTTATCGAAGATTTGTCATTTTTCTGACACCCATTTTAGCCCAGGAAGCCATTTTCTAAATGAGGTTTACAATCTAGGCATCAAAATGATGGTTCGTGAGAAACCAAACTTATTTGTCCACTGTGGAGATTTAACAAACGATGCATACCCAGAAGATTTTGCTGTTGCTAAAATAAAATTAAAAGAGCTTAGGGGGCATAAAATACCTTATTTAATTGTACCTGGTTCGAGAGATTTACAACCTTTTGGTCGTGAGATGTGGGTTCAGCAGGTTGGACCATTGGATCCTATTTATGAGGATCAAACTCTTCGTGTCCTTGGTATTGATACTGGTCCAGAAGCGTCTGGTCATGTTGGGCGAAGCCGATTAAAGATGATTGATCATGAATTTAAAGCATTTGGATCTTATAAATTCTTCTTAGTCGTTATGCATCATAGTGTTTTACCAATTCCCCGTGCTCGTTTTAAAAGAGCTGTAACTGATGCAGGTGATGTCATAGATTTTGTAACTAGCCATAAATTTCCTCTCGTGTTATCTGGATTGGATCATTATGCAACCACAATGCAAGTAGAAGAAACAGTTTTTGTTAATGCTGGAACCTTCTCAAGTAAAAAGATTCGTTCAAGAAGAATGAACACCTTCAATGTTATCACTATATATGAAAGCGGGGTTGTTCATATTGAAGAGGTTGAAATTCATAGTGCAACTCGTCATCTACTTGGTTTATACAGAACATCAGTTATCCAAAGCATCTAAATTCAGTTAATTCACTTACCATATTCAGGAAATTTAGGAGATGAGGGAAATATCAATAACAACTCATCACGAGATCGTGATTTATGAACTTTAGAATGGAATCGATGCGTTTCTAATATTTTTACAAGACGAACTAAGTCAGATGTGTGAATAAGAATATTAAATTGTTCAGTATCATTAATCTTGACTTCAATTCTCCCAAAACTATCAATTTTTCCTCCACGCTTCTTGGTATGCCATCGGTCAAGCTTTAAATGTTGAATATCATTATACCTGAACTTGTTGATTTCATAGATTTCTTTGAAATATGACTGTAATAAGGCAAGAAAAGATCCCATACCAAAAGCTAAGACATATTTGTTGATTTGTATGAACTTATAGTGTTTTGGGACGAGCCAAGGAATAATTATAACCCACGAAATAAGTACTACTATTAATCCCAGAAATTGCATTATTAAGAAAGCAAAAAAACCAATCAGTACGGAGAAAATAATGAAATCTCTTAAAAAACCAGTTGTATTGTTTAGATAACAGTGATAAATCACATTTTTATCAGAGGAAGGGAAAAATTGACCCGCTGTAAGAGCTTGATCCTTTCTAATTGCCAAATTGAAAACCCTACTTAGTACTTAGATGTTTTTCGCACTTGGACGCTAGATTATTTCTTTAGCTAAAATTAATTCCTGTTCCTCAAGAATAAAACCCCATTTCTTGTACATTGCATTATGAGCTTTACTTTCAGCAAAAGTCGTCAGTAAAACATTTTTTACTCTTTGTTTGTTGAACCAGTTGAAGGCCCATACTGTAAGACTGGTTGCAATGTGTTGCTTGCGATATTGTGGAAGAGTAGCAATACGAGTGTAGTGTCCATTAATTCCATTTGAAGAAATTGAATTAGAATTATATCCGACCATTTTACCATCTAGAAAAGCTACCAAAAGGATACCATCTCTTGATTCTATTTCTCCCTTGAAATCTTCTTTTGTTTTCCTCCAATAATCAGAAAAGCAAGCTTTTTCCAATTCAACGAGCTCTTTGACATCATTCTGAGTAGCTGATCTAATTTCGAGTTTTGGGTTTGCTTGAAATGGAAAAAATAGATTATTTTTGACATAACAATTTATTTTAGCAACGAAATCATATCCATGCTTCATGAAAAATTCCTTAGAACCAAAGTATTTCTCTGGAATCCGTACAGATATGTATCGGACTTTAGACAGATTGGTGAGAAATTCACTTTCTAAAGCCTGTAAAAGTTCACTACCAACCAAGCGTTGTTGAAAATTAGGAAGAACATATAGAAAAAATACTCGTGCTTTAAGGTAACTATCCTGATTTCCAATGATACACCCAACAATCTTAGAGGAACGAATTGCAATTTTTATTAGATCTGATCTGAACCTGATATACCTCCTGAAGTTAGTCTGATCAGCAGGATTATCAAATTCTCCAAAAGTTTTGGTGTATATCTCTTCTAAGTTATTGTAGTATTGCTCAGTGAGCGAAATAATTCTAATATCCATTAATCTTCTACCTAGATTAATTTCCTAAACTATGAGGATTTCCTTTATTACAGTAAGAAGTAAAGTATTTTAATCTGACGGGAACTTTGATTTCAGAATTCTGTGAATGTGTGATTATTTTTGACTAAAAATGAGTTTCTTACTGATAAAAACGTACTTTCAATTTTGATCAAGGCTGTCGATAAAATAGAGTCTTATACTAAGAGAATACATTACAAGGAGTTTGACAATATACTTGGATTCTTTTTTGCCCGAGTTTTAGATAATAAAATCACACGCTCAATGAAAAGCAAGAGAGCGTATGAATTGGCAATTACTAGAGCTGCTGCTTTCATAATAGTCACCCAAATTTTCATTTACATTATTCAAATGAAAGAGAGTGATATAAAAAGATTAAAATTCCTTCCATTCCAAGACAATAAAGACTTACAGTTACTATTTGACAAAATGAAATCAAATCATAATTATGATCCGATTTTTAATACTCGGGTTGTAGAACTACTCCCAAACGAGTCTATTTCATCTATTAATCAGATATTCAAGGAATTTCTTCCTTTTCACGAAATTCAGCATTCTACTGATATCCTAGGGAAAATTTTTCATGGAATGATTCCTTTCGACTTACGTAAGTTTCTTGCTGCTTACTATACATCAAATGTTGCTGGGGAATTTTTATCATATTTAGCTATTAAAAATGATCAAGTTACAATTATGGATCCTGCATGTGGTTCTGGAACTCTATTGGTAAGTGCCTATAAACGAATCAAAGAGCTTAATGGATCCCTGGAGCACAATCAGATTTTACAAAAATTATATGGAGTTGATATTTCAGTATTTGCAGCTCAACTAGCTACAATTAATCTCACAATCCAAGAACCAGCTAATACTTGGAAGAAAAATAATATCTCGATTATTGATTTCTTCAGATTTGGAAAGGACATAACTGAGTCACAATTAAGAAAATTTGACATTCTAATTGGCAATCCTCCATTTACTAGAGGAGATCGGTTGGATAGTAATTATAAAGATTTCTTGGAATCATTTCTTCGTTGTGAAGGGATCACGTTCAATTATAACAAGAAATATTTAGGATTGTATGCTTATTTCCTTCTTGGTTCATTAAGATTATTGAAAAAAAATGGGGTTGTTGCCTTTGTTCTACCTCTCTCTTTTATTAATTCTTCGAATATGAAACCTGTTCTTAATTTCATTTTATCTAAATTAAGTTTCAAGTATATTATTACCTCAGAAGCTCAAAACGTGTTTTCAGAGCAGTGTACATTCAAAGAAATTCTTTTCATTGCTCAAAAAAGTCAGAATACGGAGCCAATTACGAAATTTGTTGTACTGAAGACAGTATTGACAAGAAAAAACTTTAAACCCTTAGCCAAAATAATTGAAAATACTACTGGAGCATATGAAGATCCAAATATTCGAATAAATCTCCTCCCACAAGAATTCCTGGAAAAAAATGTCAATTTAAATTGGATAGTCTATCTATTCAATCGAGAATTCTTTTCGATTTTCAATCTGATAAGAAATTTAGATGCAATGTCTTTTGTGAATGAATTAGTGCAGACACCAAGATATGATGTCGATCGTGGCCTTCGTGCTGGGATTTCAAACTTTTTCTATCTTCCGAATAAATTCTGGAAAATCCTTGAAAATTCAAATGATCATATAAAAATAGAGAATATAGAAACAGATTCAGTCTTGGAAATTCCTAGTTATTATGTATCTTCTGTATTAAGAAAGTCTTCTCGTTATAAACAAGTTGTTCCCGAAGTATCAGATTATATTGTAATAATACCAAATAACGATACATTAGAAGAAGCTATTAAGGATTATATCACATGGGGTGTTCAGAAGTTCCAAAAGTCTGGATTTGAAAAGCTTACTTACAAACATATAGAGAAAGGACGGAAAATAGCTAGGATAGCTATTACTCATGAGCTCAGTTTGGAAACTAGCAAAATTCTAACCTATTATTCCCCCAATCCTATTATTCTTTCAGATAATTTCATTTTTATTCGAACTTCTAAAGAGTATCTTGATAAAATTCTTGCAGCTTACTTAAATAGCTCTATATTCCTTTTGACATATTTTGTACTGCGCAGGGAGAAGACTGGAGCTCTTGGACAAATTTTTGGGACTGACATGCGGAATTTCTTTTGTTTAAATCCGAATAAAGTGACAGAAACAGATCAAAAAGAATTATTTAGGATTTTCGATCAGTTTATTATTGAATCAAGTGGCTTTGATACCTTTTATTACCAAATCCAAGATGCAAAGATGAATGAGAATCATATACGCTTTTTGCTAGATAAGAAGATTTGCGAAATACTCAAAGTACCAGATGTACCATCGTTTATAAATCAAGTTTATGAAATATTGAGTGTGGAGCTCAAGAAGTTTAATTGATAAAATTGACCTGGTAAAAGGATGATGGTTTTGTGA
>JBHLPG010000225.1:0-6538 GCA_048939725.1 Promethearchaeota archaeon
TTGGAATAATAAGATTGGATTGGAGTGCCTTTTTTTTCTGAAAATGGTGTATGAATGTACCCAATGATTCTAAAATTAATATTTCGGGCTTCTTCCATCATCGATCCTCAATTAGATAATTCGATCAATATCAATTTCATCTGGTTTGAAGAGTTTTCTCCCTTCCATCCCACCTGCTACCGTTATAATTTGGCCAGAAATATGACCTGCAAGTTTATCTGAAGTGAGAAACACAACAGTACTCGCAATATCCGATGGTTCCGCTATTTTCCTTAAAGACATGGTTTGGAGGGCTGTTATTACCGCCTCACGATCCTGCATCGACTTCTCTGCCATTGGAGTCCTAGTCCATCCTGGAGCAACAATGTTCACTCTCCCACGAGATGCAATATGACTTATTTCATTTTTTAACGAAAGCATTAATCCCTGGAGTCCTGCTTTAGAGACAGCATAATCTACATGTCCTGCTTCCCCGAATACTCCAGCGGTACTACCAATATAAACAATACTAGCATTGTCTTTGGGAAAAGTTACTAAATTCTTCAGAAATTGTTTGCTACAGATGAAAGCTGCTCGTAAGTTTACTGCTAATGTCTGATCCCATTGATCTAACGTTAATTCATGAGCAGGGATGGACTCCTCTGGCCAGATACCATGGTTAACTATGAGGTGATCTATCCGTCCAAAAGTGTTAATACTATCTTGGAATACTTCTTTAGTTTGCTCTTCAGATGACAAATCTGCTTGAAGTAAGCAATAATCACCTTTTAACTCTTTACTGTATTCTGAAATATGTGTCTTATTTTTATTATAATGAAGTGAAAGACAACAACCTTCTTTATCAAAAAGTTCTGCAATAGCATACCCAATTCCACCACTCGCCCCAGTAATTAAAATATGCTCTCCATTGAGTCCTGAATCCACCATAAATCGCCTACGAGATTATAGTTTTGTTATTCTAATAAGTTTAGTTTGAAATCAAAAAACAACATTATTATAGTTATACATGATATGGACTTGGTTGATGAAGTCGCAAACCGAGTGGTTGTATTATCTGAGAATGAAATCATCTCTGATGGAAAAATTGGTGAAATCTTCGTAAATAGAAGAATTTTGAGAAAGATTAGTCTAAAAGCACCTGTAAAAGTACAGACACAGGGAAAAAAAAGAGTTAATTAGCTTCTTAGGATAACTCGAAGAAAGATTGAAGGTCTGTGATCAGAGAATAAGCGTGTTTTACTGCTTCTTTGTTTTCAATACAAGTAATCTTGATCTGAATCTTTCCCTTAATTGGTGAGGTGACATTAACACTTGCTGTACCCAAAGAATTTAGACTATTTGCAATTTCACTCCGTATCTTAATTCCAGCAATGACCTCCTTATCTCCTGTCATAGTTATATCCCGCCAAGGATCACCCCATGATGGACCTCTTGGGTCCCCATAAGTCTTTATTTCTAGGGTTACTTTAGGGAAGTCCTCACGCATTGATTGGCCACTCAATATTATCTGTTTATTCTCAAACTCAACCTTGATCCTTTTCATTAATCCTGAGAAGGGAAGAAGATATACCACAAGATTAGTATCACTTGACTCATAGATTAGATCTTGGACACGATATTGAACCGAGGAAAATAATGATTTTTTCTCATCACTGACGAATATTCCTTCTTGAGAGGTTTTAACTTCTGGTAAAGCAATAGTGGCAAAGTTTGGTTTTTCTATAGATGGTTTCAATGCAGGAAGAGCTTGAAATGGTTCAAATCGCTCATGAGAGACACTTACTTTTTCCAATCCGCGTTCTGGTGGTATAGCTCTTTCCTGAGTTACTGGTTTTCTAACTAAGGGTAATTTCCTTCGCCTGTTACGATAATAACTATAAATAAACAAAAATAATCCCAGCAAAATGGGAAGGATGATAACAAGCTCTATAGGAAAATAGAAATTACCATATGTAGACCGAAATTCAGCTATTGTGTTAACTGTGAATCCCTCGGAACACGTTGCCACAATTTTAATCGCATAAATGGATTCTGATTCTATATTTCTGGTATCCCACTTATATGTTGTAATAGTAAGATCAGAAGCCAATAGTACCCAAGTTTCTCCCTCTAATAAATAGAAAATTGAGTAAGTGATTTCGTGACCTAATGAATCCAAAGCGGCGGCCCAGCTAATAGTGACAGCACCTGAAAGTTCACTCACTCCTACAGGGCGGATAATGGTTGGGGGAACTATTAGGTGTGTGTTCGGACTAACAAGAGGAGAATAATCATATGAATCGGAGTAACCAGGGATAATGTAGGAATTGTCTACTATTCCATCCGTATTAGTATCAGGACTTGTCATATCACTCCAATAATTGCATCTAAATGTGTTATTATCCCCATAATTAGTTATGTGACGATATTCATTGTTTACAAAATAGTTAAAGAAGAAGCGATTGTCGAACGAGGCTTCAAGATAAATACCTTCTTGAACATTGTTTGCAACTGAATTGCGAGTAAAAATGCTATTATTAGTATGTTCCATGTAAATCCCCCAAAAATTATTATTCATTGAATTATTAAGAACATTCAAGTCAGTGCAATAATGAGCAATCAAACCGACAGCTGATTCATCTAATTTTTGATCCCTGACTTCAATTGAATTACAATTGATTAGGATCACCTGTCCTACCCCTTGGGGGACAACCCTATCATCAATGGCTTGCCAATAAAGAAGCGGCTTACCATTTACAACATTATTAGACACAGCGGTCTGTAATATTACCTCAAATCGGCCCCCATAGATATAAAACCCATCTTTGACAAAATCATTGTCAACAACTGTATTATCACCAGAATCACTTAAAAAGAGACCCCGTTCATTATTACGGAAGGAATTGTTAATAACAGTAATATTCTGAGATAAGCGCAGATAAGCTCCTCGGATATTGTTAGAAATATTATTATCATGAATACTGATGTCTGAACTAAAAGCTGTAACTAAACCAACGGATAACCCAGTTAAATATTGGTCTGAAACTTCAATAGAATCACAATTTATTAGAAAAACTTGCCCCGCACCCTCAGGAATGGTTCCTCCCGAAATACCTTGCCAAAAAACTATAGGGGCGCCATTTACGGTGTTTTCAGACACTTCAGATTGTAAAAAATCACTATATTCATCGCCAAAAATGTATAATCCCCCAGCAATCAATGTATTAGAAGTAATAACGTTATTGCCAGAATAATACAGAAAAATCCCATAGATATTATTAGAGAGAGTATTATCAGTTACTCTAATATTTTGGCAATAATGGAGACATATTCCTTCCTCGCTATTAGATATTTCATTGTTGGAAACTTCACCATTTTCTACATTGTGTAAATGTATTCCATAATATCCACTATCCAATTCACAATAACTGATTCTGAAGTGGATATCTATTTCCCAGATATCGATTAAATTTTCGGAACCAGAGCCAGTAATCTCATAACCGGAAATTACATAGGGATTTTGTGCTGTGCCTTCTCCAGGCCATCCTTCTGCATTTGCTTGAGTGATAAAGTCATCATTTCCATTGATATAAATGGATGCGTGTTCTTCATTTGTTGTAGATGTCAAATAATGTTGAAGAGATGAAATTTCTTGTTTACTCTGAACATTAGGTAAGTTATAGACACTAAGAATTCCTATGATTAGAAGAAATAGTAAGAGATATTTTCTCAGTGTCATACTCAATTCCAAGATCTTATTCATTTTTACTTCTCTTCTTTCAAAAGAAAATCAGATTAATCTGGAAGTTTTATACCACAGTTGTTACAATATTTACTTGTTTCAGGAAAAATGCCCGTTCCACAAGAAGGACATTGTTTAGTAGGCCTTTTTTTTCTCCTCTTCTGTAAATGTTGGTTTCCGAAGAATGTTTTTTATTAGAGCTTGTGTCTCGTTAAGGGTTTTCTTCTCATGACTTGGCAGCGTTGAAACATCTAAACCTTGTAGAAATTTTTGTGTACGTTTTAGCATAATTTGGAAAACACCCCCATTCATTTGAGATTTCAAATACAAAGTGATTTGTGTATCCAACCAGCGATACCATTCATCTATTTCTGTATCCACTGCAGATAATCTTTTACTTACCTTTAATAATTCCTTTAAAAGTTCAGGAATAGTTTTCTCGGCTACAACTTGTTGGGGCTTGATTACTTGAAATCTTTCTCTAGGAACTCTGAATGAATAAAGAAGATCTTTTTCCAAGTACTTCATCTTGTCAAAAAACATACCTGTAGAGATATTTCCTCTCAAAAACCTCTTTTTCTGGGTCAAAAGCCATGTTTTCTTAGAATTCCATAACGATAACTCTTCCTTACCTTTTGGCTTTAAGGTTTGATCAGAAAAAATAGATTCAAAAATTTCAATAGCTTGCATTAATGATTCTCTATCTTCAGTAAACCAAAAGACATCTTCACTAATAATTTCATCTGGGGTTAGGGAAACTTCAGCCTCTTGGACGAATTTTGAAGTAGGTTGGATCTCAAAATCAGTACTGGGAGCAAACGAGGGTTTCGACTCCTTTTGTTCTTCTGTGACTAAAGCTTGTATACCTGCTTCAACGTCAGTACTTGTTGTCTCAACCTTTTTTGTCATAAACTGGAATTCAGAATAAGTACTTGCACCGATGTTTTGAGCTCGCTGGAACGTTTTGTAATCAGGAAATCCACTATCACTAATTTTCTTGGCTGTGTCTAAATCAGGGGCTCCAAGGCGATTTATTACCCTGAGATCATAGTAATTTTGGACTTTGTATTCCTGACCTTGTTTATAGGTTTGATAATCAGGAAATCTCCCTTCCTGAATTTTTTTTGCAGTATCAAAATTTGGAGCATCTAATTCTTCAACTAACCTCAGTTCTGATACATTAGTAGCTCCAAATGATTGTGCTTTTTCAAAGGATGCAAAGTCACTGAATCCTCCTATTCTGACCTTTTCCGCTGTTTCAAAGTCAGGAGCTCCGAATCGTTCAATATATTGCAAATCAGAGTAATTTTCAACTCCTAGCTCTTGTGCACGTTGATATGATTGGTAATCAGGAAATTTCCCTTTCTCTATTTCTCTCGTAGTTGCCAAATCGGGAGCTTGATATTCCTCAACTAAATATAATTCCGACACAGAGGAAGCACCAACGGTCTGACCTTTTTGGTAGGTTTCAAGATGAGAAAATCCACCTTTTCTGATCTTTTCTGCTGTTTCAAGATTTGGAGCTCCAAGACGATCGATGAATTCTAATTCGGAGTAAGTTTGCACTCCTAGGTTTTTAGCTCGCTGATAAGTCTGAAAAGTCGGAAATTTACCTTTTTTGATAGCTTTTTTATCACTAGGAGTCATCTCAAAAGCAGTTAAATCCTTAGCTGGAGTTTCTTCGACTGAAGGAAGAATAGGCTTATCTTTTTGTATGAACTCCTCTTTAGGAATAGACACCTTTTCGGATCCAATCCAGCTTTTAGCTCCGCAGAATGGACAGGGAGGATCAATCATTCCTTTAATTATTACAAGTGATTTGAACTCCCTTCTTTCAATCCCTCTCAGGCAACGAGAACAGAACACAGACTGGTCAGTTTTTATTTTGGCACCTGAAAGCATACTGTAAGCACTAATTACCCCAGTTAGAACGGTATCGCTCATATTCTTTGCCATTACTACAATACGGTCTCTCTGAGGATAAAGAACTCCAAGGCAGAAGAAAAAACAAATGATGACAAAAAGCTCTGCTTTTAGTAGGAGAGGATCCGTATTGAGAACAGGTATATCAATTATAAGAAGATAGAGAATAACTGCAATTAATCCAAACCAATGGAGATTATTCCAAAGCCCAATTAATGATCTCTCTATTAATTTAGGTAATGTCTTTGTAAAGAAAATCCCGATACGTTCTAAAACGAATATAGTGGATTGAACTATCCAACCACCAAATCTGCGAACACGAGTTCCTAATTCTTTAAATCCTTGCCAAAGATATCTGAAAAATCCTTTTATGATGGTTCCTATTAGCTGTTTGAGAGCAGAAAGAGCCTGGTGAATTCCACCAGCTTTCCTCCATTCGTTGAAGATAATGAATTGATCAATTATTTTCTGGTCAAATTCAGTAGCACGGGTTGTGAAACCGATGATCATCGTGATCGGGCCAATTATAATCCACATAATTCCGTAAATGAACCATGTTTCATCTCCATACCAGAATAAGTTAAGGAGAAACGGAATAAAAATGATAAAGACACCAATGTATGCAATAATTGCTCCAAGCGCACCCCATTCAGTATACTCTCTCCAATTTAATATATCAACAACTAATCCTCCAAACAAGAATAGTATTGCGACTCCCATGACTGCCAGTACCCATCTATCGTAGCCCTCAAACTGAATTTGTTGAATTATTGTCTGAATGCCTAAACCTACTACAAACACCACAACCCCAGTCAGGGTGAACTTTGAAAAGGATATTAATTCCGAAACTGAAGCATCTTTAATCGTTTTAGCCTTAGGTTGCATTTTTTGCTG
>JBHLPG010000226.1:0-6522 GCA_048939725.1 Promethearchaeota archaeon
AGTAGTTACTTAGATGGCAGCGATGGCTTTCAAAGTGAATTTTACATTCTGAATGAGTATATTTTTCCAGCATTACTAGCTAATAGTGTGGGAATGGGACCTCTCACAATCTTGTTTGCTATTATTGTCCTAATACCTTGCGTTAAGAGGAAGAAAAGAAGACTATAATCCTTCCTCTCTCTTTTTTGAGATATTTCAAAGATTACGCCTTCCATTGGACTTTTTCTTTCATATGGTCCACAATACAAAGCCTTATATATTACTATGCGTTTGATAGTAATAGAAATAATAAAGTAAAAAGTAATTCAGAAAAGTATTCACGAACCGATGAGATGACCTATTTGACTAGTAAGCAGCCCGATGTCAGAAATTGGATCGATAAGGAGCGCAATCAACTACTCAACTCTGCCACTCGACTTATCCTCTTAGCGATTATTGATAAGAACAGTGAGAGTGGGATTCATGGCTATAATATTGCGACTGAACTCGAAAGTCAAACTCGGGGAGAGATTTCTAAGACTACTGCTAGCTTTTACGCGATTCTCCGTAGACTTGTTAAAGAGAAGTTGATCGAATATCGCGAAGGTGATTCGCTCAAAGGCCCCCCTCGAAAATATTACTTTCTAACTGATCAGGGCAGAGATGCCATGAAGGCATTGTACAAGAACTGGGAATACTACTCTCAGATCATCTCTGAGTTTGAGAACTTAACAGGTGACTAAACTAGATGAATATAACCGATGAAAATGTAAATGAATATTTAGATCAAGTTAAGAGACGTTTAAAATCATTGGATGATAAAGATCAAATCTTACAAGAGTTGAAAACCCACATTTGGGATGTGGCACAGGATATTGCAACTGAAGAAAACGTTTCTGTATCGCAGGCATTTGAGATTGCCCTCACAAGGATGGAAGATCCTGATACGTTAGCGAATCGCTTCCTCACAGAATATGAGGAGTTTGAAGGAAGATATCCTGAAAATAGAATTACTGAGCAACAATTCCTGATCATTGGGGCTTTAGGTTTAGTTTTTGTGGCGATTGTGTCTGCAGTCTTCACAGCCATTAGTAGTGAGTCCTGGATTTTCTGGGTCTTTACATTGATTCCAGGAGTAATTCTAGCCGTAATCGCAGTCGTGTACCTCTATTACAAAGACGAGCAGGATTTCCAAGAACAAATGGAGCTTTTTCGAGAGGAGATTCGCCAACAGTTCTTTGAAGGGAAGGAAAAAGAGATCGAGCCTACTTCCAGCTGGGGAGCCTTAAGGACGCATGTTGGGGGACTGATTGGGGCTCTTGCGGTAATTGTCACCATGGTTTTGATGTTTTGGATTACTGTTACTGAAGCCTTACCATTATTCAATGAGAATTGGTTTATTTCAGGCGCTCTCGCCTGTTATATTACATGGACAGCAAATCTTTTTGCCTATCTGGCTCAGTTCTTCCTTGGACGAATTCGTGTTTCCAGGCTGATTACTGCTGCTGATAACACTATTGCCAGTTTAGCAATGATCACTCTCTTTCTAGCGTACCCCTTCACAGTTGGTCAGGCTTCAATCGCGTTAGGCCTTCCTTTTCTATCAGGAATTGATTCTATTCTTTGGATTATTCTCGCAATAGCCACGGTTGTCATGGCTGTGTCTGCCATGTATAATTTTGTTAAGTTTGGAATCTGGCAACCTGAGGAGAAAAAATCATTACTGTAGGAGCAGAATTGTATGACCTTATTTGAAATTATCAGTACAATCGCTGTGAATCTTGCTAAGATCTTGGTGGTTATCGGAGTGTTTTGCGTTGTTCTGAAAATCATCAATAAGTCATGTAGGAATCAATCCTATAATGCCTTCTATAATAAGATGCAGCGTCCATTATACCATATTCACGTCAATGCCACAAAATTTGCCATTATCTTAGGGTTTATCCATGGATTTACCATAACCCCGCTTGATCAGTCTTACATCCTTACTGGGTGGGTTCTTGGAATCGTAATGATACTGCTGCTAGGTTTTGGTGCCTGGATGAGTATTAAAAATAAATCTCAACCTCTGGGAGAAGCTAAAGATGTTGAATGGAGACCTATCAGGATTACGAAGTGGGTTCTAACCCTGAGTGTATTTCTCCTTCTTGTTCTTCATTATTTCCCTTCAATTGAATTCACTAGTTGATTCTACAAAATTTTAATATAGTATATTTGCATATTAATAGTTCCGGGAAATATAGTAAATGGACTTTTCTGAGGAATTAGACCGAATCGATCAACTGGTGAGCGAGGGTAACCTCAAGAAAGCATTCTCTCTCCTTGAAAAATTCGATAAACAAAATAATATCCCTAAATCTAAAAAAATATTTTTAGATATTCAATTACTTAAAATGAAGCTCTTAAAAGATATGGGAGAATTTAGAAGACTTTGGGAGTTCACTCCATTTGTTATTCAAAGATCAAAAGAGCTCGGATCTACACTACAGCTTGTTGATGCTTTAAATGATTTTGCATTAGCAGGTTGGATAACAGAAAATTATTCTGAAAGTCTCTCAAAAATTAAAGAAGCAGAACAGATTCTTGAGTCCATCCCTAAGAATCTATCTTCAGAAATAATGATGAGAAAAGCTTGGGTAATCCATCATAAGGGGAGAAATCTCATGTATGCCCATGATGATTATCGGAAAGCTTTAGAACTCTCCCGAGAGGCTGAAGTTATATTTTTAAGATGCAATGACAGATTTGGGATTGCTCTTAATAATGACCTTATTGGGGAAATTTACGCGTCAGAGGGGAAAACCGAATCCGCGATTCAGATATATACGAAAAATCTTGGGATTTTCAAAGAAATAAAAAACAAATGGGGCATTGCTCATACACTTTGGAAGCTTGGAGAAATATCTCTTTATAAAGGAGATGTAAATCAGGCGCTTGGTTACTTAGAAAAAAGTAAGAAGATTAGTGAGGAAATAGGTCATCAAGAAATATTAGCTCATTCATATGGTACTCTAGGAAGATTGTATGTTCAAAAGGGAGATCTTAACCAAGCTTTAAAGCATTATGAAAAAAGTATGAGTATTTATAGAGAACATGGTAGGAAGTACTTCATTTCTTTATCTTTAGATAAATTAGGAGATATCTATTACATCAAAGGGGAAATACAAAAAGCTCTAGAATACTATCAAGAATCACTGAAAAATTTGGAATCTTTTACAAGGACAAAGCGATTTAATAGTGCCCGTGCGTATAATAAAATTGGTAAAATCCTTCATGCACAAGGAAAGTATGAAGAAGCATATCAATTTTACAACAGGTGTCTAGAAAACATTACCGATATGAATGTGTCTCTACATACTTTTAGAGGGTTAAGTTACTTACCCTATTATAATCTAATCAAGCTCAGTATCGATTTAAACAAACTAGAACAAGCACAAAATTATACTCAAAAACTAAAACAGATTAGTGAGACCGAAAACAACAAATGGTTGAATCAAACCTATATACTCGGATATGCGACTTTGTTAAAAACAGAAAATAGAGCAATACAACGGGGAGAAGCCCAAAAGCTGTTTAAACAAGTAGCTGAAGAAGAAATCGTGGATTTTGAACTGACAATTGATGCAATCCTTAACCTAATTGAGCTCTTAATTGATGAATTTCATCATTATAGAAATGAAGAAATTTTACAAGATGTTAATGAATGGCTAAATAAGCTAGAAGAGATTGCACAGGACAAGAATTCTTTTTCGCTACTTGCTGAAACTTATTTACTCCAGTCAAAATTATCTTTAATTGAAATGAAACCAACAGAATCGCAGAAATTATTAAAAAAGGCATTTAATATTGCAGAGACGAAACAGTTGAGGCGATTAGCTGATATCATTGGTTTAGAACAACAGCTATTAGCAGAACGGTATCCGGCTGGGGAAACGGAGAAGCTGCTGAAACAAGATATTATTATGAGTGAGGCAGCAGAAACAACCTATTTCTTATCCATGGTTGGTCGGATGATTCACAAGAGATTCTATCTTAGTGAAACAGAGATTATAAAATTATTTAAACAAAAAAAGATTAGTGTTGAGGTTTGCTTTGGTTCATTTTCAGAAAATGGGTGGATTATTCAAAAGAAAACCGAATCCTGTCCATTTAATAGAGAACAATTGCGTTCAATATTGGAATATTCTGGTGTATTATATCAACAGGGTGAACTGGAAACTTTTTATGGCCCATTTCCTCAACCATTAATTTATGGTGCAAAGAGGGTTGAGTGGCATTATATAACTTATGGAATAAGATTACCAGATGAATCTATGGAAGATACCAGACTAATTAGAAAGGGAGGGGTTCCAGCGATTTTTCTATTTATTTATCCAAAGCAATTCGATTCAATAATGTTACTAGGTAAAAATAGAGTATTAAATTACCTTAATTTCTTGTTTAGTACAATCTCAGAAATATCAGACATAACTATCAATCAATTAGAGCAAGTTCAAGAAGAAATCTTAGCTTTTCTCCTTTCTGAACTTCCAAAAGCGTGAAATCTTTTATGTTAGAATTTTCCTTCATACTTTTTTAGAACAGCTTCTGCGATTTCTAGATCCTTATCATCACTTATTTTGTCAGAAACGTCCTCAGCATTATTAATTACTACTTTTGCTTCAGCCACATCCTTGAAATTCGCAATAAATTCTAGCAAATCTAGTAGCCCCTCACCTGTTTTAGCACTGCATTCGATTGTCTGATTTTGTTGAACATAGGGTGGAGTAGTTGGAACTAAATCCAATTTGTTCACAATTAAGGTAGTACGCTCCATAATGTGGGGAAAAAGCTTCTTATTTTCTTTAATAAAAAGAGTGTAATTCTCAAAGTCGTTTTTACTTGTCACATCAATCACAAAAAAAATATGGACTGGATTCTGATTGATTGCTTCAATCCAATATTTCCTAAAATCTCTCTGTCCTCCAATCTCTAAAATTCTGACTTTTGCGATGGTTTCTTCACGAAATCCTAATGTTGGTTCGTGATCCTCAAACTTTCCAGTCACGAGCCGTCTTAAAATGCTTGTTTTTCCAGCTTTTGCTGGGCCGATTACTAATAAGAATCCTTTAATCATTCTTAAGAATTCAGATAGCATTTTCATTCCTCCAATAGGTGTTAAAGATATCTGATACAGTTTTTGTAAATTGGGGTGCGATATGATAGTAAGGAGGATTACTAACTTTTGAAGGGATAATTAGACATCCATGGTCTTCAAAGATAATGAAATCCCGTGAAATGTAGTCACGATGAAGAATGTTTATTTTAGGCCTTTGCTCAATTTGTGATGAGTGTATAATTGAGGGAATGCGAATAGAATGTGTTGTTAAAATTTTTAATTTATGCTCACTTGTAAAATTATTCCGTGATGCTATTATCTCTAATAACTCTCCATTTGTGAATCGGTTTTGATAGATGGAGTTATCAATAATTCTTATTGTTTTATAATATTTTAAACAGGTATTGATCCTTTGTTCTATCTCAATGATACTTGGTAATGGTTGATGAGGTATAATTGCATCATACTCAATTCCAATCAATTGAGCCATCTTCTTTAATAATATAGTCTGATATTGGTGTATTGATTCAAGAAGTTTAATTCGAATTTCTGCAAATGAATCAAGCGGAAGCCGAGGTTGAATAAACGTACCTCTTTTTTGGTACTTGTAGTAGATCACATTGAAAATATCTGAATGGGATGTTAATATGATGTCTAATTCACGATCTAACTTCATGGTAGATTTTTTAGAGGAAGAAACTAATTTGATTAGTTTATTTCTTGGAAGTGTATTATGAATGTAAGTAAAAGCAATAATCTTTGCCATTAAATTTTCTCCAGGATAGAGGGAACTTGTTGCTTTGAAAAGAGCATTCTTTATTACTTCTTTATTTCGAATTCGTGATGCTTCCTGCAAGAAAGAAGCAGCACTTCGTTGAGTCTCTATCATCTGTTGTAATTTGGTTTTAAGCTCTTCAATAGTTAAAAGCAGGACAAGAACCTTAGGTTTTAGTTCGGAGTTTTTTCGAATATATCCCATGTTTTCTAGATCAGATACTCTATTACTAACAGTTGGTTGAGCAATGGCTAATTTTTCAGTTAAAACATTTAGAGTCGTATACCCTCCAAGTCTGAACATCATTGCTAAGACACGAACATGTTGATCAGAAACAGTATGGTTCAAGGCATCCATAATAAGTGGTTCAAAGGCAAAAATTTCTTCAATGTCCTGTGTTAATGTCTCCAAGATAGCCTCGACCAAAAAAACCAAATCAAAGTTAAGTTTATACTTGACTTATAATAATCTATTGGCATCATAAAAAATATATTATAATTTTTATGGAAAAGTTTTTATAATAATAATATCTGTGAATGGAGTAGTTGTAGTTTATGCCAAAATTACTGTTCAAACAATTAGACGGGAAGAATGATGATCAAGAAGAAACTGAAAATTCTAATTTTGTCTTTAACGTTTGGGATTATCATTTCACTTAATATCAGCTTAA
>JBHLPG010000227.1:0-1558 GCA_048939725.1 Promethearchaeota archaeon
ATCAAGGAAAACTGACACCTAACTATAAATATATTGAGGAATTTGATACTTTTAAGGGCGATTAGAAGCCTTATAAAGCAAAAAAATAATCAAAATACTATCTCGAAAATTAAGGAGTAATAAAAAGTGAAAAAAGTCTTGATTCTAGGAGCAGGAATGGTCGCTGGTCCTCCTGTGACATATTTATTGGATCATGGTTTTCAAGTAATTGTAGCAAGTAGAACGAAAAGTAAGGCTGTGAAACTTATTGGAGACCATCCTAATAGTATAGCTAAAGAGTTTGATATCACAAAAGCTTCTGAAGAAGAACTAGATGAGCTGGTAAAAGATTGTGATTTAGCTGTGAGTCTCCTTCCCTACATCTATCATGTTCAAGTGGCGAAATCATGCATTAAGTACAAGAAACATATGGTTACAACATCGTACGTCAGCCCTGAAATGAAAGCTTTGGACGAGGAGGCAAAAAACGCGGGAATTACTATTCTAAATGAAATTGGTGTCGATCCAGGAATAGACCATATGTCAGCAAAAAAGATCATTGACGATGTTCATGAAAGGGGCGGTAAAATCCTTTCCTTCAAATCCTATTGTGGAGGATTACCTGCTCCAGATGCAGTTACCACACCATGGAAATATAAACTCTCATGGTCACCCCGAGGGGTAATTCTGGCTGGACGTAATCCTGCAAAATACCAAGAAGAGGGTAAACTTGTAGAAATTCCAGGTGAAGAGTTATTCGATAATTATTATCCTTATCCAGTTGATGGATTAGAAGATGATTATGAAGCATATCCTAATCGTGATTCAACACCTTACATCGATATTTATGAAATACCAGAAACGAAAACGATGTTCCGTGGAACCCTCCGCAATACAGGATGGTGTCGGGCACTTAAAAAAGTTGCTGATTCAGGATATATGGATTTAGAAGAAATAGAACTCCCATCAGGATTCACCTATAGTCAGCTTACAAATAAACTCCTAGGAAAACCTCTAGATGCGAATTCAAAACAGGAGTTCATGAAAAAATTCAACCTGGGTGAAGATGATGATATCATTCACCGATTTGAATGGATGGGTCTTTTTGGAGATGATGAAGTTTCCTCTACCAAAATATCTCCTCTTGATGCTTTATGTCATCAATGGGAGAAACGCTTGCAGTATGCTCCTGGTGAACGGGACATGTTAATCATGGTTCACGAATTTGAATATGAAATCCCTGAAGGTAAAGAAAAGCACATCAGTACTATGGTTGACCTTGGAATTAAGAATGGTCCCACATCTATGTCAAGAACAGTGGGTTTGCCTTGTGCGATAGGTGTTCGAATGATTTTAGAGGGTAAAATTACCGATAAGGGTGTTGTGATTCCTGTACAAAAGCATATCTATGAACCAGTTTTGGAGGAATTAGAAGAACTTAATATCGGATTCAAAGAACGGATAGAGAAAATTTAAACCTTAGAACAAGGTAGAGGGAGTTTCTTTTCTTGATCTATGTTAGAGAAAATGAAATATTACTTACATTGTTTTATATTTTTCAGTAATTTCATCTGCGAGA
>JBHLPG010000227.1:1568-6515 GCA_048939725.1 Promethearchaeota archaeon
GAAGAAGATGCATATGCCCTTCCCCCAAACCAGATACCAGGGAAGTAAACTAAAGTTACTTAATTGGTTCAACACTATTTTCCAAAAAATGGACTTTGATACCGTATTAGATGCATTTGGTGGGACTGGTGCGGTCAGTTATATGTTTAAAACAATGGGGAAAAAAACCACTTATAATGATCTCCTAAAATCAAATTGGTATATTGGAAAAGCAATAATTGAAAATAACCATACAAAGTTAAACCCATCAAAAATTAACTCACTATATACAACTGAAAATGGATTTAACTATCGTAAAATTATCCAAGATCAATTTAAAGACATTTATTACACAAATGACGAAAATGTCTTGCTAGATGTTGTAGTTCAAAACATATATAATTTAAAGAATCAATACGAAAAAGCCCTTAGCTTTTTCGCTCTTTTTCAAGCCTGTATTCAGAAGCGACCTTTTAATCTCTTCCATAGAAAAAATCTCTACCTCCGTCTAAATAATGTCAAACGGAGTTTTGGTAACAAGAAAACATGGGATACTCCTTTTCCAGAATTAATGTTACGGGCAATTAAAGAGGGAAACAAGGCAATATTTGATAATTCAAGGAGTAATAATGCTCTCAATTATTCCATTTTGGATATTCCCACCCCCGATGAGGGATATGACCTCGTTTATCTCGACCCTCCATATATTTCTCCAAAAGGTATTGGGGTTGATTACAGGGATTATTATCATTTCCTTGAAGGAATGTGTAATTACAACAGATGGGAGGATTTAATTGACTTTAGTTCTAAGCACAAAAGATTGAAGCCCATTGAAAATGCATGGAGTGATCCAAAGCAAATTCTTAAGGCTGTGGAAAAAACAATATCGAAATTTCAAGAATCTAAACTGGTGTTTTCCTATCGAGATCCTGGAATACCGAGTGTTACGGTTCTAAAAAGTATTTTATTAAGTTATAAGAAAAAAGTAACTATAAGTGTTAAGGATTATAAATATGCTCTTACCTCAAAAAAGAAAGAAGTTAAGGAAATTCTACTAATCTCTGAGAAGTGATATTCTTTGGAAATTCCATTTGTTACAGTCATTTAAATCACTCTGATGTATAATCTTTATAACATCGCATTATTATTCTGTTAAGTCACAATAGGTCAATGCGAATTTTGTTTCTTCTGAAAAACCAATTTTCTTGTATAATTTCCGGGCAGCTAAGTTACTTTCTTCGGCCCATAAGAAAATATTTTTTATATGATACCGAGAGAATAATTCTTTACAAAGTAACCCAACTGTGTTTAAGGCGTAACCTTGCCTTCTTTCGAGAAATTCTGTTTCTACACTTCTTATTATAGCAAAAGAGAAGGGGGAACAGGTAAGTATGTGAGGAGCTGCCGCAAAACATACCATCTGATTGTTTTTAAAGAGGCCAAAGTTCAACCCTCCATGATAAGGACGATATCGTTTTGGAAGGGGATGATTAGGAGACGGAATTTGTATAATTTCATCATCAATTGGTTCAATATAAGCTAGATCATCCTTCTTAAGATTAAGAGTGAGATATGCATCATAAGAATCTGTGGGTTGATTTGTGTTTAATTTCCGAAAATTAGTGAACCTCCGTTTTATCTCTTCCCAATGTTGTTTTTCAAATACTAATACAAGATTAGTTTTGAACCATCGAATATGTTCATTAAAATGCCATACATTTCCTCCAGTAATATGATATTTATTTTCATATCTGAAAATGTAACTAAACGGATTTGTAATGAAAGCTAAATCTGTGTGTTCAGGTTTTTGATAGATAAACCATAAAATATAACATATAATGCTAAGTGGTTGCTTTATGAGATGTTTCAAGAAGGTTTCTGAATCGAAAGTATTAGATATTGAAAACTAGGGTGCCTCCTCAACTCTGTGACTGATAATTCTCTCATCTTAAAGTTATTGGATTTTTAACCTTCAATGGCTTCTTGTTTTGATAATGGATGTCCCAAGTCATAAGATTTCCTTAGATGCTCTAAAGAAACATGAGTATATATCTGAGTTGTTGAAAGCGAAGCATGGCCCAAAAGCTCTTGGATAACACGAATATCGACTGCATTAGACAAGAGATGAGTTGCAAACGCATGACGTAAAGTATGGGGAGTCAATGTTTTATCAACTAAGTTTGCTGCTTTTTTATATTTTTTGACTATTCTTTGGATTGATCTGGGAGTTAATCTTTGTCCTGAACGGTTCAGAATTAATGCTAATTCATTTTTACATTTTCGTACGCTAATATAATTTTCTAGAATAGTGATTATCCCATTTGGAAGAGGGATTATTCTATCTTTTCCCCCTTTTCCCCCCACAACATGAATTATTTTATCATTAAGATTTATTTGATCGATGTTGAGATTACTTAATTCTGATACTCTCATACCAGTGCCATAAAGTAAGTAGAGAATAACTTTATCTCTTGGATCGTCTGGGGCATCTAAGAGTTTCAAAGTTTCTTCGATCGTAATCGTTTTTGGTAATGATTTTGGTATTTTAGGAGATTCAATGTTATCAGTTGGATTTGTGGTAATGAAGCCTTCCTTCTTTAGAAACTTGAAAAATGACTTTAAAGAGCATATTTTTCGATGTATACTTCTTGGTGCATAATCCTTATCTCGCTTAAGGTGGAGTAAAAACCGCCGTAAGTCCATTGTCGTTGTATTTTCCAATGGTTTTCCAGAATTAAATCGCTCAAACATTTTTAGGTCATAGGAATATTCTCGGATTGTTTTTGGAGAGTACCCTTTTTCGATTTCAAGAGTAATAAGAAAATCATTGACTAGCATGTTGATTCCAGCTTTTTCTTTGACTGGAAAATGTCGCCAAATGCTTCTAAATTCCCATATCATTTGGATAATATGTAATTTCCCCCTAATATAAGGGGTAATCCAGATAAACAAGACAAAATTAGTAAATTCTGTTTATCAAAGAGGCTTTCGCTTCTTCTTCATCATAATTGATTAATTCTGCTCGATTTAATTCATGTATTGAATGAAGAACGATTGCTGGAGAAAAACCTGTGGCTGCTGCTAGTTCTTGGCGAGTCATTTCTGATTTGTCCCCGTGTAGAAGATATAAAATTTTTGCGTGGGGTTTTCCCTCGAACACTTTCTCGAGTAAAGCGATATAAATGCTAAGGAGTTGCTTCACATCAAGTGAAACTTCTTCCTTTTCCGAAATTTCAGAAAAAAGTTCCGAAATTTTCTTAAATTCGGTTTCGAGACTTGCATATTCGAATTCTAATTGTCGCTGTTGCATTTGAGCCTCATTTATCTTTGCTTCTCGCTCTGCTAAGAGTTTTTCTTTCTCTTCCGCCTCTTTTTGCTTTATTTTTAACTCCTTTTCCATTGTAACAATTGTATTCTTGACCTTTTCGATTGTGGGAATGATTTCCTCTATTTTTAAAGTTTCATCACTCATTTAAGTGCCACCTGGTCGCTTATTATATTTTTTTAGTCCTTCTCTTTCCATGGCTTTTCTTGCTTATATAAAGTTAATTCAGTGACTAATTAATTCTTGAGTTAATCAGTTTTCCTCTTTAAAGAATAGTGATAGTTGTACGAACCAGTGTAATCATGCTGAGAAACCTTTCTACTCTTACTTTGAACAGAACGATTGAATAAGATAATATAACCAAGAGCATCATAAAATAGATCCAGCTTTTCCAACGGTTCTTTCTTCCAGACTCTTCGTTTTTCATTGTTAATTAAAATTGATTCCGAAAAATTCCAATGATTGCATATTTCTTGTATTTGGTGGTGTAGGGAATCAGATGAAGTAGCAAAAAATTTCGCGATTTTATAGAGTGATATTAGCACAATAGGAATGTTAAAGCTTCGAATAATGATGCTTAATCCATCTAGAACAGCTTTTTTTCTTGTCGATTTAGTATTATCTGATAACTCTTCTGGTTTCGAGAAAAGTTGATTATATTCAATGAAATCCCCTAGGTTAATCCTCATTATATCAAAATTGATAGGAAAAAACTCCGCTATATCTCGCACAGAACCCACTGCTATCGTATTTTTTGTCACAGTAATTGGTTGTGGAAAAAGATCAAACGATGGAGGAAGTGTTACGGAATTTGATTCTAATCCACTTTCAAATAATGGTGCATGGAAGATGACTTCACTACTCACAATAGTTATTGGTTCATATTGCTGAAAATTTCTATTTGATGGCGTTGTATATCTTAGTTTTGGGAGTTCAACAATATCTAAATTGGTTCCAACTATAGATAAATCAAGATACTTAGCTAATGGGAAGTAGAAGGGTGCGTTAGTTAAAGCTGATGAACCATCTACAATATATAGAGTTTCGAGAGAACATGGTTGTTTTGAATGTTTTTCAAGTTCGTCCGTAACTTTTCGGGTGATGATAGAGTAACGAGGGATACCTATAAACTCTCGATAAAGTCTATGAGCATGAGTTCTAAAAAATAGGTAGTCAGGAACACATAGAAGGCGTATTCGTTTTGGTTGCATAATTCCTTGATCAATCAAAAATGATTCAAGCAAAGTACTTTACTCACTTGGTTTTTAGTTTTAAATTCTTTTGTTTATTCGAGATAGAATTATGAAATTATTTATTTCAGTTATAAAAGAAAGTAAAACACCCATATAGAAAATAGCTGAGACATAATGAGAAGCTACTATGATTTAGAATTAGAAAAAATCAAGGAATTGGTTGTAAAAAAACAATACAAGAAAATCCTTATTCAAATGCCTGAAGGATTGTTCAATACTCCTTTAAAAGAAGTCATTGAGTTCTTATCACCCCTTGACACTCAGATTATTGTGGAGGGGAATCCTAGTTACGGAGTTTGTGACTTGGCTGTTAGTAATGCAAAACAGTTAGGGTGTGATTTACTCATCCATTTTGGTCACAATGAGTTCGGATTTCATCAGAAAATTCCT
>JBHLPG010000228.1:0-3807 GCA_048939725.1 Promethearchaeota archaeon
CAGATAATCCTCCACATGAGTATAAATATAGAAAAACTATCTTTCTAGATAGGGAGGGGAATATAATGAAAGAATCTCCTAAAGAATCGTTACAGGCTAATTCACATAAAGTAGATGATGATTTTTTGGATTTCTAGATCCCTAAGGTTATTCTAAAAGAATTCTATTTTTTCAAGAATCATATCAGAAGTTTATTTTTCAGTATTAAAACTGAAAAAACATTTTCTTCACTAAGTTTTACGAATGCTGACATATTAAATCACCAATCCATTTTTTCGTATTAACAAACTTTAAAGCACAGTCACTCTCTATTATTCTTTGCCGATATTAGAACAAACTCTCTAGCTAGTCTTTTATGTGATATTAAGCAACAGCTAAAAATAGTATTAGGAGCTGTAGACTGCTATAAATAGATAGGAAATCATGTTCGTGAGAAATTATTATGGAAAACCAAAATAATATTCAACATGAATTAACGATTTCTGAGGCAGAAATGGAACAGTTAGCTGACCGGGCTCTTATATTATTATCTTTTAAAGATACAGATACACAAAATTTACGTTTTATTCTAAATTTACTTGGCATTCGCACTTTAAAAGAGAAGAAGGCTGTCCTGAAAGAGATTTTCCGACTTATCCGTAAAGGGATTGTATATATTCCTGCTGGTTTACCCCAATTAATTGATCAAGGTTCACAGTTCAATATCGATTCTGTTCAAGACATGGATAACATTAATTTGTGTCTTCTATGTCCACATGACAAATTAATACAAGAAATTCAGAAGGAAATTGCTAAAGCTCGACGGTAATTATCCATTAATTTGAAAATTTCTTAATTCAACTTTTTTCTCCTGAACAAAGAATTTAAAGAGATTTTCTCTTTTGAATTCCAAGGTGTAACCTAATTTGGAAAAATATAGACAATTTCTCAAAGCTCATGATTGGACAAAAACCCCAGAAATCGTCTCTGATCAGCAGAAAGAGATACCTGCTCCACCATTCCAAAAACCTTGTCCTGAAAAAAGTCCAAAAATTGATTTAATATCACCCGAAGAATTCCTAATTGGTGAAATTCCATTAATTCGGGTAATAAATAACAGGAAAAGTCGTAGAGGGTACACCAATGATCCGCTCACATTGGAAGAACTTTCCTTTTTACTTTGGGTGACTCAGGGAGTACGTGAAATTGATACTGATAGGCGTCATGGGAATATAGAGACAACTAAACGTAATGTGCCTTCAGGCGGATCACGTCACCCATACGAAACATATTTGGTAATTAATCGAGTACAAGGAATTCAACCAGGGATTTATAGGTATCTTGCTATTGAGCATAAGCTCTGTGAGCTATCCTTAAAAAACTCTGATTTACCCGATAAAATAACTGAAGCATGTTATGATCAAAAGTTTGCAGGAAGAGCAGCTGTTGTTTTCATTTGGGCTGTGATTCCCTATAGAATAGAATGGCGATACAGTATTACTGCTCATAAGGGAATTGCAATAGAGGCTGGTCATATATGTCAAAACCTATATCTGGCCTGTGAGGCTATTGGTGCTGGTACATGTGCGATTGCTGCATACCATCAAACAGAAATTGATGCAATTATTGGAGTTGATGGGAAGGATGAATTTACGGTTTATCTCGCTCCTGTAGGAAAAGTAAAGCAGCGAGAGTGAAAACAGCTTATAATCACTGTTTTTTTCTTCTAAGAAATCCAAGAGAACTTAGAATAGTAATAGCAATAGGCAAATAATAGAAAGAACTAACTTCTACAATTGTGCTAGTTTCTGAAGTTTGTTCTTGAAATGAACTGCGAGTTGTTTTTGTAGGTTGAGATGCCATAGAAGTTGGTGGAACGTACCCAATCGCTGGAATAATAAAATTATCAATTATGGTGTTGTATAAGTTGCCAATAAGATTTGTGTTGGCCGTAAAAATAACAACCATGTTATAATCGGGAATTACGACAATCTGTTGCCCTTTATACCCACGTGCGCTAAAAGAATTGCGATGTGGTTCAATCCACCATTGATAGGCGTACCATGAGGGGATATCCGAGGTTTGTGTCGAAGTTGTGACCCATTCTTGTGGAATTAGCTGTTGGTTGTCCCATGATCCATTATTGAGAAACAGAAATCCAAATTTGGCCATTTGGCGAGGTGTTAATCGTAAGTTAGATCCCCCGTAGGGAACATTTTGGTCATCGATAGTCCATTGAGGATGATCGATGCCTAATGGGTTAAATAGATAAGTTTGAGCAAAATCTTTGGTTCCTACTCCTGTTGTATTGTCAATAATTGCAGATAACAAATGTGAACAACCAGTGTTGTATTCCCAAGAACTACCTGGGGCAGCTACCATAGGTTTATCAAGTACATATTGAACTGGATTTGGAGAAGCATACATCAGTGTATAGTCGTTATCTGGACGACTATAATCACTTTCATCCCACTCAAATCCTGCTTTCATCATTAACAGGTCTTCAATGGTCAAAGCTTTTTTCCTGGTATCAAGATTGGTGATGGTTCGATTTGGAAAATAACTCAAAACTAGATCATCCACTCCACCAATGTGACCTTTATCAATAGCAATACCGATAAGTGAAGAGGTTACACTTTTAGTGCAAGAGTAGATGTTAATGCTGGTATTTGCGTCAGCGAAAGAGGAAAAATATGTTTCATGAATAAGATATCCATGGCGGATGATAAGGATTGAACGCATGGAAGCCTGAATAATACCTAATTCTGGAGTGGAATCTAAATACTCGTATATTTCCTGTAATTTTATCGAACTCACACCTTGATCTTCAGGTGAGGATGTTCTCCAGCCATTAGTAGGCCAATAAACAGGTTTTTGATCTCTATTGTAGGATTTAACGATGTTTGAAGTTGAATAGAAATTCAAAGGGAGAAAAGAAAACAACATGAGTACAATTAGAAATAATCTTCCATTTAGGAGCTTCATCCTCTTCGCTCCAATTCAGAGTGCGAATGATTTTATATAACTATAGAATTAGGAAATCAATCTTTATTTGTTTGAATTTACATTCTTTATACTATGAAAAACAGAGTTTTGATTCGTTTATCTGTAAATTTTATCTGTGGTGAGAAAAATCGAAGAATTTGATCTGATAATTCGAAATGGAATGATTTATGATGGAAGTGGGGATCCCCCATTCATCGGAGACATCGCTATTAAAGATGATCTCATTGCTGCAATCGGTTCTTTAGAACAAGCTACCTCAAAAATGAATATAGATGCAACGAACTTAGCTGTTGGCCCAGGGTTTATTAATATGCTTAGTTGGGCTGTGGAGTCCTTGATTGAGGATGGTCGGTCTTGTAGCGATATTATGCAGGGAGTAACACTTGAAGTTTTTGGAGAAGGATGGTCATGGGGACCCTTAAACGATTCTATGAAACAAGAGATGATCGAACGTCAAGCTGATATTAAATATGACATTACTTGGACCACCTTGGCAGAGTATTTAGATTTCTTAGTGACAAAAGGGATTTCACCAAATATCTCTTCATTTGTAGGTGCGACCACTGTGAGGATTCACGCTCTAGGATATGAAGACCGTAAACCGACACCTGAAGAAATGGAAAAGATGAAGGCTTTAGTGAACCAAGCAATGCTTGAAGGTGCACTCGGGGTTGCTTCTGCATTGATTTATCCTCCAGCGTTTTATGCTGATACAGATGAATTAATTGAGCTTTGTAAAGTTGTAGCAAAATATGATGGATTATACATTAGTCACCTTCGGAGTGAAGGGGCTCAATTTCTCGAAGCTATTGATGAATTCCT
>JBHLPG010000228.1:3817-6464 GCA_048939725.1 Promethearchaeota archaeon
CTATCGCAAGAGAAGCTGATATTAGAGCAGAAGTCTATCATTTTAAGGCAACTGGGAATAACAAACACAAACTCGATTCTGCAATTCAAAAGCTTGATAATGCGAGAAATGAAGGGCTACAAATCACTACAGATTGCTATACTTATACTGCTGGAGCAACAGGATTAAATTCAATAATACCTCCCTGGGCACATGAGGGAGGACATAAAGAGCTGATTAACCGATTACAAATACCCGAAATTCGAACACAGATAATCGAAGAAGCTTTAACTCCAACGGATGAGTGGGAAAACCTTTACCTCGAAAGTGGCCCAGACAAAATACTGCTTGTTTCATTTAAATCAGAGAAGCTCAAACCATTAACGGGTAAAACTTTAGCCCAAGTTTCCGAGGAGAGGGGAAAACCTCCCCTCGAAGTTGCAATGGATTTAATTGTAGAAGACGATAGTCGAATAGGTACAGTTTACTTCATGATGTCTGAAGAAAATGTGAGGAAGAAAATAAAAATTCCTTACATGTCATTTGGTTCTGATGGGGGATCAATAGCTCCTGAAGGAGTTTTTTTGAAATCAAATCCTCATCCAAGGTCATATGGGAACGTCGCAAGACTTCTGGGTAAATATTGCCGTGATGAAAAACTTATTCCTTTAGAAGTTGCCATTAGGAAATTAACCTCACTTCCAGCAAATACATTGAAGATTAAAAAAAGAGGTGCTTTAAAAGAGGGGTATTTTGCTGATGTCGTCGTTTTTAATCCACTGGAGATTAGAGATAATGCAACCTATGAAAAACCTCATCAGCTTGCCTCTGGTATGATTCATGTTTTTGTTAACGGAATACAAGTGTTGAAAGATGGCAAACACACTAATGCCACTCCAGGAAGAGTGGTTAAAGGACCAGGATGGAAAGAAACCTCATCGTGAAAGATCACATGCAAGATTTTCCTTCTGGAACAGATCAGGAAGTAGGAAAATTGACAAGGATGCGAGAACATTATACAGTTGAAAGTATTCAGAAGTTTGCAGTTAAGCTATTAAAGAGAAGTGGTTATCCAGGAAAGGCAGCACAAACCATAACCTTCGCTTTACTCGAAGCTGATAAAAGGGGCATTTTCTCACATGGATTAGCTGGAGGATTGGGTTTAGAAGAAGCAGTCAAAAAGTCAGCTTTATATGCCTCAGTAGATCCTCAAGCAGAACCAATTATATTACCACAGAAGTATCCTACTTTAGCTGTAATTGATGCTAAACGCGCTCCAGGACATGTCTCATCTTCAATAGCTGTTAATTTAGCCAAAAAAATCGCTAGAAAACTGGGGATTGCCAAGGTTGTGGTGAAAAATGCAAATCACTTCGGGGCTGCTGGTGTATGGAGCTCAAAGATAGCTGAAGACGGTGATTTAATAGGAACGGTAACTTGTACTACCGCAGCAATTGTCAAACCAATGGGTGATGATCCAAATGGGCTAGATTATACGATAGGAGCGGGTAAAGATGTTAGAATGGGTACCAATCCTCTGGCTATCTCAGTTCCTCATAAGGAAGGTATCCTCACAATGGATATGGCGTTGTCAAAGCTAGCTGTCAGTTATTTTCTAAAGGCTTTGAAAACAGGAGACACTATTAAGATCCCAGAATATCTTGCAGATGAAAATTATAAATCTTCTAGGAATCCAAAGGAGCTTATTGGAATAAGGGATGGCAAACAATTTTTCAAAGGTAGTATTTTTCCCCTCGGGTCAACACATTCAGGTTACAAGGGGGACGTATTATTAAGAATGATTGAAGTAGACCACTCACTTGGTGGTGGGCCAATCGAACGGGTCGAACCAGGTTCCATTGATCCGAATAGAAGGATCTCTCTTGCTTTTCAAGCTCAAGTAATTGATTTTCATTACTCAAAAGAAGATGCACAAAATCGTGTTCGAGAACTAATGCAGGATTATGAACTAAAGTACTTTGGTGAAGCTTCTAGGTGGCCAGGAGATCGTGCTGAAGCAGCTAATGAATATTCAGTCAAAGAAGGGATCCCCTATAGCCAAGAACAGATTGAGATGTTAAAACGAGCTGCACTTCATGTTGGGATAAATTTTGACGAAATGGTTCAACCTATTGGAAGAAAGCCATATCCAATTGAATTATTCAAGAAATAGCTAGAAGGAGTGATTTCTCCTAGTTATCAAACTGCAACGAAATACGTTTGTGGACGCCCTCTGTGTTTACGATCCTCTGAATAATCTTTTACATACCCTTTTACAATTAACCTCCATAGGCTATCATACAAAGTTGACCGTGGGATTCCTGTTAATTTACTTAATTTACCTCGTGTTAACGGCCCTTCTATTAGCAGGATATCCAAAACTTTACGATCTATTTCATGAACAATGGCTGCTCGGGCTTTTACTTCTGTAGAAGTCAAATTTGAAGAAGAAAATTCTTTTTCTTCAATCTTTTTTAACATCTGGTTACTTGACATATTAGATTCCAACTAATTCGATTGAATATCCTCTACAAACTACGAGTACAAATAATTAGAAGATGTTCGAATATGACATTTTTTCATAATAATTGGCAGAATTCATGGAAATCCTATAAAAAACGAAGGGGAGATGTTCTGAATGAACTTATACGTGATTTTTGTTGGGGGA
>JBHLPG010000229.1:0-6452 GCA_048939725.1 Promethearchaeota archaeon
TTGGTATATGAACTTTTTAATTACTTTTTCTTATCAAAGATAATAATGGGAATTGCATTCCTTATTATACTTACAGTTATTACTTTCAAGCCCCAGATAGATTATATTTCATCTTACAGATCCGCACTAATTATTTTAGGTTCACTTCTTCTCCTTCAACCAGTGTTCCATCCATGGTATATTTTCTGGTTATTTCCTTTCATGATTATCGATAATAGAATGAATCTAAGCTGGATTTTATTATCTGGAACTTTGATCTTTTCCTATTATGTATATATACAATATGATACAATTGGAATCTGGCTAGAATCTAATCTAATTAGAATGATTGAGTATTTACCTTTTTTTTCACTCCTAATTTTCGAGAATTGGGTTTATGACAGAATAAAACATAAAAAGTTTTCAATACTTTCTGATAAAATGAAATAATAAGTTAATGTATTGCTAAAAGGGATTCTAATGAGCGGTATGAAACATCTTAGAATTAGTATTATAGAGAAAAGTGGAATGTGTCCACATTCAGTGGGAGATACTTGGGAAGTTCCTTATGCATTAATGAAACCTGAAGACTTGTGTGATGATGCGTATTATGTATTAATCCCATACTTAGGTATGGCAGCTGGAGGTGGAACCTCATGGGAGAAAGATGGAATATGGAGGATTCATTGCCCATCAAAATCTGGTGTGATTTTTAAAATAGAAAGACTAGAGAAAGATCACACTTGGCCTGAAGATTTTTCATGGGTAAAAAAGAGATGAGATTGAAGGAAGTTGTCATACAAGAAAGTATGCAATTCTATCTGGTAACTTATCTTTTAACCAGTAATCAATACCATACCAGCGCCCTGCACCAACAAAAGCACAAGTAATAAATCCGATGAAAAGCAGCACATAAGTCCAAGGCCAATCTACTCCTAGAGCACCAATACCTAGAACTATAGTAGAACCAGCTCCAATAATTGATCCAGCTCGCGTAAATAAACCGAATGTAAGAGTGACAGAAATTAATAGCTCAACTATCATCCATCCTAATGCAAAAATTAGCCAGTTTGGAAAGATAAAATCAATAAATACTGTGTCTAGTGGGGTGGCTATGTGGTCGCTATTATCAATGAAGTATCGAATCGTTCCCTCGAAACCGTAATCAGACCCTGATGTTGTAAAAACTCCTTTTATTAGATTGCTTAACCAAGTTGTAAAAAAGGCTAATCCAAGTGTTATTCGTAAAAGAACGAAGTAACCTCCAGAAATTTGCTGCTTATGCATATTTCTAATTATTTCTCTTGCCATCATATTACCATCCTATAACCCTTAACAAGATTGGAGTTAAGAGCATATCTAATCGTGAGATTTTATTTCTTAAATGTGTAATCCTTCAGTAATCGTATCCAAGAACTACATCAGGATTTTAATCCAATGTGGTAAGTTTTTCCCTTTTAATTTTTCATCAATCCCATAGTATAATCCTGGATGAGAGAATAAGAATAGGAATAGTGAAATTGCCGCTGCCGTCCACGGAATAAGCAGATCAACTATACTAAGGCCAATCCCAGCTAATCCAATTAAAAATCCGTTTATCGTGGCAAGGAAAGCTCCTCCTCTTGCAAGAATTCCAGAAAGTAAGCTAATTGATGATATTATTTCTAAGGAAAGGACTATTAAGAAAATTATAAACCAATTATTAACTACAACTTCCATTATGGGGTTTGGATATAATGATGGGCCCTGAGCCATCTGAGTAATTCTTTCTTCGAAATTACTAAAATTTGGAGTTAATAAACGTCGTAGAACTGTTCCAAACCAAATTAACCCGATAAGTAATCTTAAAAGTACAATTAGTTCCTTTTTCTCTTCAAAGCTGGATTTAATAATAACCATAAGTCAAGGTGTCCTAATGAATTTAAAAGGTGATCTCCTCGAAGATCGCTAATAAATAATCCTTTCGAAGACGAAGTCTTTTATTTCTCGTTATTAATCTGTGTTTAAATCAAACCTCTTGTTGAGAAGACCATTATGAAATTAAACTATGATTTCTCCGTAAAGGATGTCTCTGATGCGTATAATGGCCCAGTCGGATTATTGTGGGAGATCCTAATGGGAGACCACATTCACGTAGGTGGAGAAGCTGAAACAAAGCGACTTGCAGATAAGCTTAAAATTGATAAAAATACCTATCTTTTAGATGTATGTTCAGCTCTTGGTGGACCAGCTCGTTATATAGCAAAAAACTATGGATCTAGGATTGTAGGTCTCGATATTACAGAAACAATGTTTAAAAAGGCTCAGGAGCGTACTGAAGCTGATGGATTATCAAATCTAATTGAATATCGTAGAGGTAATGCTCTTGATATACCTGAAAGAAGTAATACCTTTGATGTTGTCTGGGGACAAGACGCATGGTGCTACATAACATCCAAGGAGAGATTAATCGAGGAAGTTGTACGGGTATGTAAACCTGGTGGGAAAATCGGGTTCACAGATTGGATTCTCGGATCTACTCCCATGAGTTCCCAAGAAGAAGCTGATTTTCTATTTGAGTTTATGATTTTCCCAAATATGGAAACAATAGAAGGGTATAAGGCTCTATTAGAGAAAAATGATTGTAGAGTTATTGAAGTGGAAAATCTCCAAGAACATTTTACAAAACACATGTACATATACTTTGAAAAGGTACAAAGCATAAAAGAAGATGTAGTAAAAGGATTTGGAGAAGAATTATATCAAGCAGCTGAATCAGGAGTCAAGGCTTGGGTACAAGCTGCAGATGAAAATAAAGTCAGTCGAGGATTATGGATAGCTGAAAAATTATAAGCTAATCATTATGGTGTCTTTATGGTAGAAGAACGTAGCTCTGTTTTCCTTCACGGAGGAATGTCTTCTGAAGCTGACATACAGAGAGAATATTACGAAAGGGGATTGATATATACCGTTCAAATTGAGTTGACATTGAAGTGTTCCCAGGGTTGTTCCTATTGTTATGCTAGTTCTAATCCAGATAGTCCTGGTGGTTTATCCTCTAAAAACATCAAGGAGCTTATAGATGATGCATCTATGATAAATGTTCGATGTATAGATTGGTTAGGTGGGGACCCTTTAGTCAGATCTGACTGGTATGATATTATGCAATATTCACTGAAGAAGGGCCTCATCAACAATATCTGGACTTCTGGATTGCCTTTGAAGAATAAAAAAATAGCAAAGAAAGCAGTGGAGGTGACAAAGAACGGAGGTTTTATTTCTGTTCATTTAGATTCCCTTAATCCTAACATCTACAAGCAAGTACATAAATTTCGTATTGAAGAGAACATCTCAGCTATTCTCCAAGGAGTAGATAATATCATTTATTTAGGGAAAAATCCAAATGAAATCTGGAACTGTATAACTTTAACTAAACCTGTAGCAAGTACTGATGTTTTTGAAACCATGGAATGGTTTTGGAAGAATAAAGGGATTCGTACGGTTCTAACACTATTTAATCCAGTTTCAGATTCTGATGATTTTGAGCCTTCTACTGAGTTGATTCAAAAAGCTTACAAAGGGAGAGATGAAATAATGTATCAAGATGATACTAGTTTTTCTACAATGGACGTAAACAAGTTCTATTGTGGTTCGATGATATGTATTACAAGTGATGGCTATTATACTCCCTGCTCCGTTATTCGTACAACAGAATTTGGGAATATCAATATTTTGAGGCTTAAAGATATCCCTAAAGAAAACCCAGGGGATATTCTCATGATGAGGTTAAGAAATCCAGAAAATCTTCAAGCTCCTTGTAATGATTGCGAGCAGAATAACGTTTGCTTTGGCTGTCGTTCCTCAGCTTATTATTATTCTGGGGACATGTTTGGATGCGATCCAAAATGCATCAAATGCCAACCTAATCAATAATTACTCCCTTGATAGATTAATACATAAAAAAAAGCCAAGATCTTCCAAAAATTTGTATTCACGAAGAACTAAAAACTCAGCAGCGGTCAGGCCTCGAGTGAACATTTCCCAAGTGAAGTGAGCTTCTCCAGGGTGAACCACTTTAAAATAACGTTCAAACCAGCGTAAGGATCTATTATTAATTTCGTTGATTAATAGTAACCCTTTAGGCTTAAGTACTCTAGAAATCTCTTTTAATGCGTCTCTCCATCCTTCGACGTGGTGAAGAACCGTAAAAACAAACACTACATCAAATTTATTTGAAGGAAGTCCTGTTTTCAACACATCTCCAAGGAATAACTGAACATCAAGCTTTTTCTTCTTCACCTTAGCAACTGACAAAGAGATCATTTTTTGGTTTTTATCAAAAGCATAATATTCTTTTGGATTGAAACTTTTCGATATTTGCTCTATTCCATATCCAGCCCCACAACCTACTTCTAGGATACTCTTTCCAACCATATTGTAATTAATAGACTCTATAAAAGATTTAAAGACCTTTAATTCGAAATAGGTAAGCATAAGTTTTTTAAAAGGACTAACCATTAATTTTTCTTCTAAAAAGTGTAAATCAAGTCCTCCCCTTTGGTTTCTGTTAGATTTTTTTCTGTTCTTGACTTTATAATTCAATTCAAACTATTCTCCTAGCAGAGAATAAAATAATGCCTTTATACCTACTACTCTGGATTCTTTTTAATTTTTAACTTAGTGAAATCATAAATTTACGATAAAATAATAGAAAGAATGTAAAGATTAAAAACATTCCAAGAATTATGAATTCTGCTAGGAATACTGTAAGTAAGAAGTTTATTTTCAATTGACGAAGGTGAAATCTCTTGGCTACTAATTTAGAGAACATTAGTATGGAAAAAGAAGTTACGACTAATCAAAAATTATTTGGTTTGGTTAGGTTAGCGAGACCGCAGTTTCTCTTTGCCTACCTTATTATTGGTGTTGGTGGATTGGCTGTTGGTGCTCAACAAGGATTTGAAATTGATTTGTTTGTTGCTGTATATTCAATAATTGCTGTACTTACTTCAGCAATTGGTGTCCACTATCGTGATGAAGCAGGGGACTGGGCTGCGGGGTATGATATCGATTATGGCGGAATGGGAGTTATTAGGGAAGGAACATTAAGCGAAAATACTGTGCGGTTTTTGGGTCGAATCGTTAGTGCTATCACAATAATATTGGCTATCATACAGGCATTATACCTTTTTATATTAGAAAATGAGCCCGTTCTACTTATTATTGGTGTTCCAATATTACTTATGATAGTTTTCGTTAATTATTTAACTGAAGAGATCCCTCTTGGGCACGAAATTATAACAGCGGGTTCGTATCTTGCAACATTTTATTGGATATACCTAGCTCAAGCATGGGCTATCACAACATCAGTGATATTCTTTTCAGTTTTCATTTATTTGATTGTTTTCGCTCTTATCCCGTATCAAGATATTGGAGATATGGAAGTTGATGCAAAAACTGGTAAGAAAACTCTAACTCGAAAATTAGGGATTGATGGTGTTGGACAACTATCAATATTCATTGGTTTGATCTCATTGGTGTTTCTATATCTTGCATTATTATCTTAAGGGAAGTTCAAGAGAATATCAATGAAAGAGGACTAAACTATGAGTAAAGAAAAACAGTATGAAATCTGTCGCGTTTGTGGTTATGTCAGAATTGCAGGCAAGGGGGGTGAATGTCCCGCTTGTGGTGTAAGAGAAACTGCTTTTGTCCCATTTCGACATAAAGCCTCTTTTAATAGGCGAACATTTCTAAAATTGGATGTGCATCCAGTTGCGGTTCACTTTACGATATCTTACACAGCTGTAACGGCTTTACTGTTTATTTTACTTCTATTTACTGACAAACTGCTTGGGGTTCCCATCCAAGGGATTTTTGACTTACAAGTTACCTTCCTTCCCCTTTTAATTGCAGGGGGAGGAATAACTGGGCTTATAGATGGAAAAATCAGATTCAGGAAAATTAAAACACCATACCTCTTAAGAAAAATAGTACTTGGGTGTATCTTACTGGTGACTTCGGTTATCCTTTTCATTCTACACGTCATCAGCCAAGGTAATAACACATTCCTCTTAATTGAAGGCTTATTAATTTCCGTTGCTTTCATACTTGCAAGTTATCTTGGTTGGATTGGTGCTGAATTAATATGCCCAATTGTACCAATGGGAAAAATAGAATCATAGATGGTTTCACTCCCTACTATAAATGATTTATACTCAGAGGTAGACATGATTGAGTGATAGAAGTATTAATGTTTATGGAGCGAACTGGTGCTCTGATTATCATCGCACAAAATAAGCACTTCTTGTTTATGAAAGTTCACTATTTAATTTCTTTTCATGTAATTTCTTGAGGAATTTCCCCAGACCGTTTGAGTGCCTGTTTTAATAATAGAGGGCCAAGGATCTCTGCAATTAATACATTAACCGCAACAATATCTAGAATTAATATTGCCTCATTTTCCATCCCAATTGCCGTAAGTCGAGTAAAAG
>JBHLPG010000230.1:0-551 GCA_048939725.1 Promethearchaeota archaeon
TCTGATGATTCTAATCTTTATTTTGAGATCGCAATCATTGAAAACTTTACTCATGAAGCAGCGTACTCACAAGATGATTTAGAATTCATTGTTCATCAAGAAAAAATCACAGAAGCTTTTGAAGCTCTACTTCCCTTTTTTAATATTCAAGTTAACCTTCATTGGTATTCCCTTAATGATTATCCTGAGATTCAAGTATTTTTTGATACCGCTACGACCGAATATGCTGATTATTATCAAATTGAAGTAACTCAGGGATCTCCACAGTCAATCCTAGATTATTTTGCAGAAAATCTAGATAAATTTGTAGATCTCCATTCTGATGGGATAAACTTCCCCACAATGGCCTTCCTCATGAATAAAACTCGCATGAGTTACTATGGAACAAGATTTGGTGGTTTGGGTGGAATGGGGTGGCAAATAATTGCCTATCAGTGGGATCGCTTCATGGATATTTCAGTTGACCCTCCTAGCCCCAAAACAGGTATTAGTGATGTAATAATTCATGAAGCAGGCCATACACTAGGATTCGGCCATCCCCATCATGGGAA
>JBHLPG010000230.1:561-6442 GCA_048939725.1 Promethearchaeota archaeon
TATTGACTCTTCTATGAGCTATTATACTGTAAATAGTTACTTTAGCCAGTTTGAAAAAGATTGGATTCAATCATTAATCGTCCAAAGATTGCTTTTTGATTTAGTCTCTGAATATGAGACCTTAGGCCGCAGTTATGATCTCGTCTCTCCTGAGGCAGTGATGAATACTAATCAGGACACTATAGAAACACTTACTCAAGCATGGATCTATTTTAAGAGGATGAACTTTCCGCTAGCTTTCACACAAGCCAAAGAGGCTGCAGTCTATGTTGATACTTTAACGGTGCTTTTAAACCAAATGGGTGTTGAGAAAGACAATCCTTTGTTCATTTTTCCTGAACCGATGATTGAAGATCTTGGAGAAACATCTGAAATCAGCTCAACGACTTTACCTCAATCGTCTAGCGAAAGCGATGAATCCTCCACTTTCCCATCATCTACGCAAAGAGAGGGAACACCAACCATTTCTACTTTTCTAACCACCCAGATTAGTCAAACCTCAGTTTCTACATCTTTATCCATGATAGGATTCTTCATCGCCATTTCGATTCAAATCTATTATAAGAAGAAAGGGAGAGAAATGAGGTAATTGTCCTAATTTCACTATTATAACGTTACGAGAATTCCTCCAATGACTATAAGGAATATGGATGAAAGGAAGATTTCTTGAGCTAACATAATGAAACTTGGATCAACCTGAACTTGAATTCCTGACCAATACGACACCCAAAAAAAAGAATAAAAAATCCTCTTAGATTAAGGGAGATCCCCTGATTTATCGTGGTAAGGTATAAGCACGTGATTTTTCTGCCAAGTCTTTTTCTTTTTCGCGTAAATCATACCCTGATTCATAGATTGATCTTAAATTCATCGTAAAATAACTCCATCCTAGTTGACAACTCATATTGTAGTGAATATGGCCATAGTCATTATCAGCGATGTTTTCTTGGAAAATTTCAATCCGTACTCTGTCCTTCTGTTCGTGAAATTTGACTGTGACAATCACATCTTCATCGGAGTCTGGTTCTTTCTTACCAAAAGTAAATTTAAACAATTCATTCTCCTTTACTTCTAACACTTTCCCAGTCATTGTGAATCCAGTAAAAAATATCCAGTTATAGCTATCACCTGCTTGAGTAATTTCGTCTTGGTCTCTTATCCGCGCATTTTGATCTTTATATTCAGCTGACGCGATAAACCACTCTGTAATCCCTTTAGCAGTTGCCCATTTCCGAAAAACCTCTTCCTTTGACCCTTTAACGTATTCATTCTGTGTGAACTGAGTCCATTGAAACTCCTCCAAAGGATACCCACTTGGTGCATCAACGTGCATTCGTTCTTCGTCTGTAACTCTCAGATCATGTCCGTTTTCAATAAGGGACTTCAGGTTATTCATGTGAAATACCCACCCCATATTACAGCTGATATAGTAGTTTACCCGTCCATATTTACTCTCAGACATATTCTCCTGAAGTAAATCAATCCAGGTGGCATTATCTGCCTCATGAAATGTCACGGTGACAATGACTTGCTCATCTGAGCCAAGATCACTCTCACCAAACGTAAACTTGAACAAAGAATTTTCTATTACCTCAATAATCTTTCCAGTGAATTCTGACTTTACATGAAATTTCCAATAATACGTATCCCCCACCTGGACGATCTCATCTGGTGCTCTAACCCGTCCAGTTTCATCCTCATATCTCGCAGAGGCGATAAACCATTCTACTATCCCCTTAGGTGTCGTCCATTTCTTAAATAGCTCCTCTTTTGAGGTACCTTTGATATAAATCCGTCGTTTGAAATAAGTCCAGTCAAATTCTTCTCTACTCAAAGTATCACCGTTAGACGTCAAAAAGCTCCCTTAACATATAATACGGGAGATCCCCACTTTTCAGGATCGTATCGTGAAAGTCTTTCAGTTTAAATTGAGCGCCTTGTTTCGTTTCGACTTCATGGCGAAGATTCTGGATAAGTAGCTTCCCAATTAGATAGGATAATTGGTACCCTGGTGCAGTGGTGTACCTACGAACCTCTGCGGTAGCAGTTTGTACTTCTGTTTTAGCTCGGTCTATTAAGAGCTGGATAGCATCTTCAACCGTTCTCTGCTTACAATGAAGTTCCACATCAACTATGATGCGTACTGCTCTCCAGATTTGCCCTAGGAGGATAACAAGCCTCACTTTGTCTCGACCGAGTTCATCATGAAAACCTTGGTCTAGCATCATCTCCTCACAGTAGTGAGCCCAGCCTTCCACAGTTTCCGCTCCGAGGGTACTTGCAAAAAGTGCAATTAGCGTCAGTGGTGACCCCGCGTAATTGTTCCAACAGAAATCTAGGTGATGTCCTGGATAGCTTTCATGAGCCATGATATTAGGTAGACTAAAGTAGGAATGAAACCCGAATTGTGCTAAGCTAACCTCACCTGAAGGGCGAGTGATATAATAAATCCCAGGTTGTGTTGGTTCGTAATAGGGGGAAGGTCCGTACATTGCAATTGGGATGATTGGTGCCAGATAACTCGGAGTCTCTGTTATCACTAAATTTTCATCTGGGATACTTGCAAGATCATGTGATTGGATATATTCTTTTGCCCGTTGGGCTTCTTGCTTCGCATGTTCTAGGACCATCTCAAATGTTGGCGGTTGATTCGCATTTATCTCCTCAATTACCTCATCAGTAGTTTTAGTAGGATCAATCTTCTTAGCTATTTCCTGTACTTGTTTTGTGAGAGAATCCAATTGCTCATATCCTGTTTTTAAGATCTTTTCCCGATCCCAGGGAAGTTTTCGGAGGAATAACATCTTCTCAAAGTTTTTTTGACCTAGGGCCCAAGCGAATTCATCCTCATCCACAGGAAGACCTTGAATCCATGCAGTATGAGATTTGATGGCTGCATTTGTGTTATTAATAGCCTTTGATAATGCATCTTTCAATTGATCATTTATTGCTGGTTGAAAGATCATTTCTAGGTAGCCTAAGAACTGTGGAGTAGACTTTATCATCTTTAAATTTGTTTCATGCCACAACTTGGGAATCTTTACGTCCTTAAAACGAGGTCGGAATTCCTCTAAAAACTGGGGAATCTGTTCTAATTGAGCAATTATGGCCTCCGCAACCCTTTCTGTTGGACCTTTCCGTTGTAACAATACAAATATTGTCCGTTGAATATCTTCTAAACCAAAGGGTTCTCTATTCCAAAGAGGGAACTCTTCATGGAAAAATAGAAACAGTTCGAGAGTATGCTGGCATACTTTGTATGAGATACGATTTTCAGGATTGAGCTGTGTTTCATCCATTTCATTGAAGCGTTTCAGAAAATTCGTCAATTCTGAGACAAATGCGGAATAGTTCTCTGGAGTTCCATTTGCAACTTTTTTTTCGTACTCTTCTTTTCCCATATAAGCCGCAATTGCGGGATTATACTCAAACACACGATTAATTAATTTATTTTGTAATTCTGTGAATTTTTCATCATTAGACATTGTCAATTCCTACATTGGAGTTTTTTATTACTTACTTATTCGCACGAATAATCTCTTCATATCGAAAACATTCGACAACATGATCATTAACGATACCTACAGCTTGCATGAACGCGTAACAAATCGTTGGCCCTACAAAATTGAATCCTCTTTTCTTCAAGTCTTTACTGATTTTTACAGACAGTTCTGTTGAAGCAGGAATGTCTCCGAGCTGCTTAAATTGATTGTGTATTGCTTGATGGTTAACAAATCCCCAGATATAGTAATCAAATGAGCCAAATTCTTCATGGACTTTGATAAACTGCTGCGCATTGTTGATTGCGCTTTTAATTTTTAACCGATTTCTGATGATTCCTGGATCTGTTATCAGTTTCTCAAAATCAGCTTCTGTAAATGCAGCTACTTTCTGAACATCAAAGTTGGCAAATGCTTTCCGATATCCTTCCCGTCTATTGAGAACTGTGGCCCAAGATAGTCCAGCTTGTGCTCCCTCTAGAATTAGAAATTCGAATAATTCCTGGTCATTGTGTACGGGGGTTCCCCATTCTTTATCATGATATTCGACCATTAATGGGTCTGACCCTACCCAAGCACATCGTTTTTTCGTCAATATCATCCCATCTTGCTGTTTATGCACCTGTATTTTCCTAATACAAAAGAATTTTCAATTTTTTTTCTGTTTACTTGATCGAATGATCATATATTTAATAGGAAAGCTTTGTCTACTTATTCGGTTTGGAAATATTAATTAAAATTTGCACATACTTCTTTACTAGTGGATCTTTCAATGCATTCAGTGATAATCCATGAACTTATTTATACTTTGAACACATTATTATCTTTATTATTCTTCTGTATCGTCCTGATCTATTTGTTAGATAGCGAGGACCTTCGTACCTCTAAAAATATCGCCCTATTAGGATTTTATCTCGCTATTACAGGATTCTATTTCTCAAATTATCTATATATCAGATTTTCACACTTCTTGGGGATTGATCCTTTGTTCTACTCGGTTACTAGCATCCTATCCATCATCTCGCTTATCGTGGTGTTGATTTTTCTTTCTTTATTTGTTGTATTGGAGGCTACTTTTCCCTATAAGACCTTATTACTTGGACTGGTCATTGGGTTGTACTTATTAGTGGGTGTAGTTACTATTCTTGAATACTCAATGGATTCGGGGCAGTGGATTCATAATCAACCACTGTTTTCTAAAATTGGTCTAATTTCTATTTTTATTTTAGCAGAGCTACTAATATTTTTCACGGTGTGTGTGGCCTTTTTTAAGAGATTACGTCTCAATTTCTTTCCTGAGTACAGTCAGAGTTTGATTAACTATCCTAATCTATATTATTTTGTCATTGGTATTTCTTTGGGTGGGATCAGTGAATTAATTAAAACTAATACTCAATTTATAGAATTTCAGATTTTTGGCGCGGCGTTAGGCACAATAGGACTATTGATCACGATATTTATAATCACTACGACAAGGAAACATATTAGAAACATCGCTTGGCGAATTATTGAATTTCAACTGGAAGAACTAAAGGAATTAGATCTGATGAAGGATCAATTCATTGATACTACTTCTCATGAAATGCGTACTCCGTTAACGATCATCTGGGGTTATATAGAGCTCCTTAAAAAGGATATGAACGCTGGAAAACTCACCATTGCACAGCATGAGAAAATTTTTGGTGCTATTGAAAGGAATTACTTGCGTATTGAGAGTCTTCTCAATAGAATCTATGACTTATCTCGATTACGTAGAGGATTGTTTGAATTAAACATTCAATTAGTTAATTTGAAAGAATTACTCGAAATCAACGTAAATGATATGAAGAGATATGTCGAAGGAAAAGGACTGCATTTATCATTCATTGACGAGGTTATGGACGAAATCTATTCTGCTAACGTTGACCCCAGTCTGTTAGACCAGGTTATACGTAATTTGATAGAGAATGCAGCAAAATTCTCTGAACAGGGAGAAATTACTGTCACATTGAAGAATATAAAAAAGGATTATGTGATTTCAGTCAGAGATGAGGGCATTGGAATTGATTCTAACAAATTAAATAATGTTTTTGATTATTTTCAATCACCAGAGACATTAGACTTCTCAGGGAAGGGATTGGGATTAGGCCTCTTTATCTCTAAATCCATTGTTGAGTTACATTACGGCCGCATTTGGGTTCAATCTGAAGGTTTAGGAAAAGGAAGCACTTTCTCCTTTTCAATACCCAAACGATAGTAATCTTAATTTGATTTTAGGAACGTTCCATTTCTATATTCTGTAAAAGCAGTCTGGATCTCAGCTTGAGTATTCATCACTATCGGCCCATACCATACGATTGGTTCATTAATCGGTTTCCCTGATACTAATAGAAATCTAACCT
>JBHLPG010000231.1:0-4334 GCA_048939725.1 Promethearchaeota archaeon
CCAAAATCTTGATACAAGAAAAGAAGCAATGACTATTCGGCATTTATTAATGATGCGGAGCGGATTGGCATCGAATGATTTCGATGTTCCATTTTGGAGGAAGAGTATACCTCATAATGATTTTACATTCCGAACTAATGCATCCAATGAATATCCGGGGACATGGATAAATTACTTATATCCTGAAAACGATTGGACGAAGCTATTAAATTCAAGTGACTGGATACAAACCTCATTGGATAAACCTATGGATGCAGAACCAGGGACAACGTTTACCTACAGCGATAATGTAGGCCATCTACTTGCTGGAATTTTTCAAGAAAAAACAGGAATGATTCCAGAAGAATTTGCAGATCAGTATTTATTTGGCCCTCTGAATATTACAGAGTATGTATGGTTTAAAGATCCATCAGGACTCAATTTTGGAGCAGGAGGATTATGGCTTCAACCACATGATATGTTAAAATTCGGTTATCTCTATCTAAACAATGGAATATGGAATAATACTCAAATAATACCCGAAGAATGGATAGAGGAATCAACACAAGATTACAATGATTTTGGATATGGTTACTATTGGTGGATTAATGAAGGAAGAAGCTATTATAATGCTGATGGATTAGGAGGCCAAAGAATATATGTAAAAGCTGATGAAGAATTAGTAGTTGCAGTAACTGCATGGGAAGGGCAAATAAGTTTTACAATTGATATACTGTTTAACACCTTTATTCTTAGAGCCATTATCAAAGATGATACATCCACAGTTGTACCCACATCAACCATAACTAGTAATACAACCACGAGCAGTGATGTATTCAGTATAGGTTTGGGGCTAGTAATACTCTTTAGTATCTCTCAACGTAAAGAACGGAAAACCTGAACTCTTCTTTTTCTTTCGGGAGCTAATCTTTCCCAAGAAGAAGAAGAAAAAAAACAGCGGACAGACAAATGAGCTTCAACGTGAAAACCTCGAACTTCCCCCACCATGAAACCAAAACATTACTGAATCGCCCAGATTTCCAATTTCTGCATATCCCAATATCCGTCCATCTTTCAAAGTAATATTCTGAGATAATTTCTTATCAGAATTCATCTAGGTTGCCTTCTTAACCACTTAGGGATTCAACCTAATATATTCAACCATTACTAGTTCGATTTTGAATTTCATGATCATACTGTCCCAGACACAATTTTCAAGATCTCCTTTCCCACCGCAGGAATGACTGCAACTGGTTGATAATCAACTTCTCTAAAGGGTGGAAGCTCGAAGACACCTGTTTTAACAAGAATCACTTTTACTCCTGCTTGCTTTGCGGCCAATAGATCGACAATAGTGTCTCCAATGAAAATCACTTCATTAACTGAAACTCCCAGCTTCTTAATTGCATAATATATTGGCACTGGAGACGGTTTCCAATAACCAATGCTTTTTGAGTCGACTAGAACGTCAAAAAGGTGTAAATACGGAGCAAATCTTTTTTCCAAAAGACGGGGTGATCCATTGGAGACAATTGCCAATTTGAATCCTCTCTGTTTCAATTTTTGTAAAGTATAAGGCACTTCGGGAAAAACATGGATCTGCTGATCCCACTTGAGAAACTGCCACATAACATGTAACAATCCAGATAGAAGTCTTAACCAAGAGATTCTAAAGTCAGCTTTAATTCCTCGAAAAAGCTGAACACTGAACCAAGAGTGTCTATACCAAACCCCATTTTGCTTAACGTTATAAAAGGTTCCCAAGCGTCTAAGGTACTTCCTCACTTTTCCACGTGTTGGGGTATCCATAAATTCTTGGGCGATTAGCTGAGGAAATAATCGTAGGGTATCTACGAGTGTGCCATCTAGATCAAAAAGAATTGCTTTGAGAGTCAAACCTTTATACCAGTACTTACTAATTTAGTCGTTACAAAACTTTTTCCCTTTTCCATTCCTCCCTCTTTCTTCAAGACATTAGATGAAAGAAATAAGACTCCTGAAATCCCCAATGAACCTAAACCTAGAAAAAAGATTATATCAAGACCAGCCCAGTTTCCAAAGAAGAATAGCGAAATTACCTGTACAATAGCACCGATCAGCATATAGACAGAAATTATTTTATCCTGGCCCGTCATCTTGTACTGTCTCGTTTCAGACAAGATCTCACTCTTCTTCATCAATGGTTTCTTGGACATATGTGAGATATTTTATTGAAATCTGGTGCTTTTTAGAATAATTTAATCCATCCGTTGATTCTTCAGCTAATATACGAAGGTTTCCTGGAACATTAGGAAGTTTAATTAACGGTACATGTAATTCTACATATTTATGTTCTGATGTTCCTAAGTACTGACCGCGAACATTACCCAAATCATCAATAAAACGAACCCTGTATCGTTTAGACTCATGTTCTAATTCAAGACGAATATAAAACGGAATAGGAACAGTGAATTCGGAGAATTCGTCACCCTCATCGTCAACAACTACAATCTTTGACATTTCTTTGAAACCTTTAACTACATCAATTTGGTGTGCTGTATAATTTATTTCTTATCCAATCTTCAAGTGATTACTTGTTAAACTTACATTTATTTTTGGCTTATTGTTTTGTTGTTTTAGTATTCATTTCCTTCACTAAGTCAAAAGGCTGTTCAATATTCACTGTTTTCACTCCTGATGACGAAAAAATAGCATAGATACGAAGATTTAAAAGTCAATATTCATTTTACTATGATTAATAGTAGAAGTTGGCACAATTATGATAATTCGAAAGGGGAGACACTCTCCATACGGCTCAAGAACGGCTAATATAATTATTGCTTTCTTTTTAATCCTCTTTTCGTCATCCTTTCTACTCAATGAAAAATTTGAGGTTATCGCGAAAGTAATCGTTTTTGTATTGACGATTATTTTGTTTATGATTCTATTAATTAGGATAGTGGATTACTCTTCTGATGTATCTTAAGCTATTTTTTTCACGTTATTAACGGCGCCTTCTAAATGTTGTTGAGATGCTCAGAAAGGAACGAAAGTGTTCAGGAGATATATTTCAATTTTGAAACAGATGTAAAAGGATATCAAGTCAACAGACTCAAAATTCCTTATATTGTTTAAATTCCTCTAATTCTCTCTTTATTCGCTTGGTTCTTTCGACATCTTCTTCTGTGGGATATGGTGTTTCAGCCCAAAGATCCACTTCAGGTAACTGTAAACTTTTCCGGACACGTTGTTCCAATGAACCAAAACCAATACGAGAAGCCATGAATTTAATAAATTTGAACTTAATCTTCGTTGAAAACTGTTCCCATTCTTTTGCAAACCCTCCGTCTTCGATATGACGAAGGATATCCTTTTGAATGGATAATACTTCCTCGATAATTTCTCTATATCTCATTCCACGACTTAATAGACCATATTGCGATCTTTCATCTAAAAAACCAACTTGATTAACGATACCAAGATTCATCATGTTCATGAAAGAGTGTTTCATATTACCAGAGAGGATCAATTCGACCAGTACTGCTTCTTCGGGATAGCCTGCTTCTGTGAGTAAATCAATGGGCTTCATCATAATCTGACTACTTGCAGGGCCAAAACCCTGTTCAGTGAATAGATCAAGGATAGTTTCCTGTTCAAATGAAACTTCAATGCCTGCCTTACTCAATCCACCAACAGCTTTACTTAATGCCAGTAACTTCTCCTTAGCATTCCCAGAAGCATCCTGATGAACTCCAATGAAACTGAAATACCCCTCACCGTTTAAAATACACTCTCTTACTCCAATACCAATCATTCTAGGTGCAATTAATAATACATCGATATTTGAGGGAGGATCAATTAACCCAAAAGCAATATTATACCCATGAGCGAATATGATAGAAGAGTGTTCTTTTAAAAAGGGCTCTACTTGTTTTTTGTAGACAGTGTTTTGTACCTCATCTGGAACTAGGAGAAAAAGGGCATCTGCCTGCTTAGCTGCTTCAGAAATATCGAATGTATGAAAACCGTCATCTTGGGCTCTTTTACGATAATCATCTTCCCGATTTCCAACAATGACTTTAACACCAGCATCCCGCATATTCAATGCTTGTGAGCGACCTTGATTACCATAACCACAGATAGCTACCTTTAGCCCCTTTAGAACCGATAAATCCCCGTCATCTTCATGATAGAGTTTGGCGTCCATTATTTCACTTCCGTCATAATCCCTCATAGAAGGCTTTAATACTTTCAATTTCTTCTTTAAGCTGGGGATAGCGATTGATCATATCTTCAGAGGGAAAGTCAGAATCTTTTTCAATTCTAATTTTCTCAAAGTTCAGATTTGCACGAACCATTCGCTCAATAGAAGCGAA
>JBHLPG010000231.1:4344-6372 GCA_048939725.1 Promethearchaeota archaeon
TTGGTATTAGCCTCAAAATGTCTCATAATTTGGAGCTTCAACCTACTCTCATCGTTTTCCCACTCTTTAGTAAACTGCCCATTCTCAATTTCTCGCAGAATTACTCTTTGGATTTCTTCGACCTTTTTGGCAACTTGACGGAATTTCGCTCCACGAGACATCTGCCCATATTGGGAGGTCTGAGAATGGAAATTCATTTGTTTAATCATTCCAACATCTATTATCTTATCAACTGTATATCTTCCTTCTCCTGAAAGGATTAATTCAATGAAGATTGCTTCTGGGGGATACCCATCTTCTATTAATCGTAATATAGATTGCATTAATACTTGAGTAAGCGCATAAGTAAACGTTTGAGTAGCAAATAAGCTCAATACTGCTTGTTGCTTGAAAGAAATTTCAATAGCTGCTCTTTTATCAGTCATTCCTCCAATAGCCTTGGTTAAAGCTAAAAGCGTTTGTTTGGCATTCCCTGTAGAATCACGATGGATGCCAATAAAGCAAAAAAATCCTTTATTAGTAATGAAACTCTCTCTAACAACAACACCGGGAACACGAGGAGACATAAGGAGAAGATCAATATTATCTGGAAGCGAAATCAAATTAAATGCAACTGTATATCCACTGGCAAAGACAATTGTTTGCTTATCCTTCAAATTCGGTATTATGGATTCAGAAACAACGCCTGGGATATCATCATCTGGAATTAACAAAAGTAGAAGGTCCGATTCTTTGACAGCTTGAGGTATTGAAACACTTGGAAAATCATCGTTCTGAGCTCGTCTTTCATACTTCTCATTCTGTGCTCCTATTACTACTTGTAAACCTGAATCTCGTAAGTTCAATGCTTGAGCACGAGCTTGGTTTCCATAACCGATTATTGCTATCGTCTTATCTTTTAAAATTGAAATATTCCCATCTTGAGTGAAATAAATATGAGTAGACATTGAAAATTAGCCTCTTAAATAATGTAAAAAGCTTTAAGCAAGAAGAAACCATAGAAAACTATTGAGATACAGATTACTATCACCTCGATAATAGAAAATCTGTACTCCTTTGGTAAGATTTGGTAATTGACGGCGAGAAGGCCAGCTGAGAAGATGACACCACCAATATTTGCCAATGCGCCTGCGAGTAAAACCATAGTAATGGGAGGAGTCCCAATTATGATTACAACCAACCAGATAACGATAAAAATTCCTAGAACTCCATAATAAATAGGTCTTACATCTCCTTTAAACCTATCGTGAAGACTTGGAAAAGTATTCCAGATAATATTTGCAAATTGGCGCATAAGGCCATCAATAACTCCAGTCCCATCAGCAAAGAACACCAAGGCGAACATAATGAGAATTAAAGGCCAAGCAAAAGCGATGATTAAACCCAAATTTTGAGCTAGGGCTGATGTAAAACCAAAGATATTCTCAGTAGCAGCTTCAGTGGGCACAAAATAGTAGTACAACGCACATGGAAACACCATTGTGATAAGACTACCAAAGAAGAAGATAGGTACCAATTCTAATAAGATAAACTTATACCATGTCTTTACGCGCCGTTGATTCTCTTCATCTACTTTGGGCATGTAGCCTTTCACTAAAAATTCAACTTTCTCTCCACCTAAAGCCCCTGGAATGTGACCCAATCTTTTAGCCATCCCCCACCCTGTATCTCGGTAATATGCTGAAATACTCATCCCAGCACTTGCTGCTAGTCCAGCAAATCCTGCAACAGCACCTAGAGCTAGCCAGTCAGCACCTTCAGGCAGGTATCCAACGTAGAAAAGCCCGGAAAATACCTCAAAAATCGTACCGACTGGCACAGTGAGAAGTGTTATTATAATTAACAAGGGGATGATAATCAAGAAGTGTATAATGAAGAACATAAGACCCAGAGTTTTCATCACCTTTTTACCTAAGAATAATGGAAATAAAATAATCACGAGAGCAATCATAGTAAAAATTACCCACATCAATTGTTGATCTGAAGTCGGCACGTCCTTAATCACAATTGCAACGACGGTTACTCCCA
>JBHLPG010000232.1:0-6353 GCA_048939725.1 Promethearchaeota archaeon
ATAAACCTGTAATATCACTTGGTGATCAAAAATGAACCCAATGCTCAACATAAGAATAGAAAAAATTGTCTTGAATTCCTTGCAAATGGATTGCGTGATAAGTATACATATGCTTATAAAAAACCCCGTGAGCAATTCCTAAAAACAAAGAATATTGATGATTTTTTGAGGCTCAAACATCAAGAATATGTTGAAACATTGGAAAAAAATTACAAAGAGGGAACTCTTTTTTACACCCAAGAGGTAGATCATCAAGTGATCGAATATGTTAAAAATGATCAATCGATTGAAACGGGAATTCGTGAAGGGGATAAGGTTATTATAAAAAAGACACCTTATATGATTAAACAGTATCTTAATGAGACCAATGAACAGAAAAAACGATATTATTACTGTCATTGCCCTTGGGTACGAGAAGCATTCTTAAAGGACGATCAGCCTGTACCTCCAATTTTTTGCAATTGTAGTGCTGGATATTTCAAGAACTATTGGGAAGCTGTTTTGGATCAACCAGTCAAAGTGGAACTATTAACATCAGTTCTTAACAGAGATGAGAATTGTAAATTTGCTTTACATTTGCCACAAGCAATTCTAGATACTTTATAGCTTTCGTTATGGTATCCTTCTGATCAACCAGAAGAAATTAAGACTATTTTCCAGAGAAGTGGGTTCAGATGGATGAAATTGTCGTTAGACTGCGAGTGTGGAAAGATATTAAATTATGAAAGGTGGTTCTCGGTAAAAACAGCACTCAATAGTTTTTTGTTTGATTCAACTACCTTCTATAACTATAATCTACTCCTCAAATCTCTCTGCGATGATTGTTTGATTTGAAGAATTCATTGAAATGGGAAGAGAAAGTTCCACAAGGAGTTTGAGCTTAACCGCTTTCTTGAGAAATTTGATAGCGTCAATTCGCTTAAAATTAGATCCCAGCTCCTCTATAATTATCTCGGGGAAGGAATGTTTTATTTTTGATCCTGAAAAAATCTTTTGATTTATTATATTCCACATTCTATGTTCCTTTCTAGATAGTATATTGTTATTCTGCCTCCTAACACCCCCATTTAGCGCTAAGGCTGAACAGTAATATAGAGGAAGATGTCTGTGAATGATTTTTCTCACTTTATCTCCTGAGACATGTTTGGGAGACATATAATTTTTTAATTTATCACCAAAAATGGCTTCAATTTCTTGCCCAATGTTTCGTATGTAAGAACGGAAAGTTTTTGGTAGAACTCTATCCGAAATAATAGCAATGCTTGAATACATGCCATTCCAGACAAGCATATTTAAGCCTTTACGGCTTAGAGTTTCAAATTCGGTTTTTTGGCTATGTCTTACATCTTTCTCAGAGCGTGTCATCATTTTAGTAGTGACATCTTTCATGAAGTCTGAAATAGCTGTCGAAAGTCCCGATAGAACATCTATATCAGCATCAAAGTCCTGGAAAGTCCGTTCATTGTAAAATTGAACCCCAAAACTTGTGCGACAAAAAATCACACGAATGGATCTCATGGCATTGTACTTTTGTACAATACTTAGTTGAATCGTTTGCGATTTACGGCGATGACGATGTATTAAGATGATTATAAAAGAGACCATGGTCAATATTACAAAAATGGTGATTAATTTAGAATCAAGTAAGATAAAATCACCATTACTATTACTTATAGGCAAATCTAAATGTATAGGCTCACTATTTCCTGTATTTATATTACCATCATTATCCATAATGATAATTCTATAATTCACTTCCCAATTGCTTTTATTCTGGCTAAATGGAATAGTTACCTCATAGAAAGTTTCATTACATCTAGTCATTGGTAGTTGATGTTCTGGTAGGGCTAATGATGCACCTCCGACAATATGAGTAGTTCTTGTCTTTTCAACAGGTTTGAAGTAGTAGGAGAGGGTTACCCCTGCAATACCTGAACCATATTCCTCTACTTCACAATAAAATGTCAGATTCGTCGGATTTACGACGCAAACTGTATTAACAACTCGTGGGGGAGCTTTATCCTCTATTAATAGATTGAAGCATAAAGAAGAACTGATTGGATACAATTTGCCAGAGTAATTAACCTCAGTTATTGCTTCGACTTCTATTATGGTTATTGTATTCATATAGGAATAGGAGGGTAAATAATGATCTAATACATACATATTTTGTATTTCATGAGAGGCTATCTCTCGTTGCATGGGAACGGTTTTATTAAAGAAAAGATAGTATTCAACACGTTTAATTTCATTTCTAGAATCAGTAATATTGAGTATTATGATATAATGGCCTTCAGTGTCATTTTGCGGGATTATATCATAATAGTTAAATTCTGGTATGCTTTCAACTGTAATTTCTGGAGATGAGCAGTTTTCTCCAAAGTCTACTCCATCAAAAGGACAAATGACATATTTCCATTTCTCACCAGGAAGAGTCGCTTCTGAGGGTATACTCCTGATATTATTATATTCTGTTTGAAATATCCCATCTCGATACCACCAGATGTATGATAAGTCTTCATCATTATCATTATCATCCCAGTTGTAATAATTATCTTCAATTGTCAAGTTCATATCTTCCACAATAAATTCAGGATGAGTTTCATTCCAAATTTTAATTCTTGGATAAGAATTGGTAATAGTGATAGAGCTTGAATTTACCCAAGCCCCAAAATCACAAGTATCTTTGGGTCTGACGCTTACTATCCATTGGTCGCCTTTATTAAGATCTGCAGACCTTATAAAAGAGGATGTTAAATTTTCTTGCAACTCCCAGCTGTTTAACGTGAAATTAAATTTATACCAACGATACTCCGCTCCAGAAATTTGGTAGACTCTAGAATAGATAACAGCATGATTTTCTTCCTTTATAATATTATAAGCCAAATTCTCTTCAGCATCAAGATCTACGACAAGAGTTGTGTAATTCACATAAATAAGGTTTAAATCTGAAACATAATACTTATCTGTACCCTCGGGATGATCAGATAATATTTTTGGGGATCCTAGAGTAGTATTAATTTGTGGTATAGCATTCCCTATTCTTATCTGTTTATCTAGGAACTGGCCAGTGCATTGTCCATCATTAGGAGTTACAATCACCCATATTAAGTCTTCTGCGACAAAGAATGAGCTTGATAAGATTTTTGTTCCTTTAATGAAGTAGCTAGAGCTATTAGAAGAAGGAAAGATCCTCCAGATGATTTCTGAATGATCAACGTCTCCATCCTCATCATAAAAGTCATATGTGAGAATAACATCATCACTTGTGTTCATACCCCCATTTAAGTTCACATTCAATACTTGAGGCACAGAATTTTCGATATGTATTTGTTCTGATTTTTTATAGTCTGACCAATCAAAACTATCAAACACTCTCACCTTACAATACCAAATTTGGCTTTTTTGGGTAAATTCAGGAAGTATTTTTGTGTTGTTTTCTAAGAAGGGAACTTCAATATCATTGTTAAACCAAACAATGTTTGTAGCAATAATCTGGTCGTTATCAACATCTAGACTCTCAAAAATTGCCTCTAAAGTATCATTAGTGTACACTAACCGTTCAGAAGGAGTAATGTCTACTTTAGTTACTTCAGGTTCGGTGTTAAAAATAGTAATATTGAATGAAAGAATAGACCAATTTCCAAAGTCAACTCCATCTTTTGGGCGAAGTTTATAATACCAAACCTGTCCTCTAGCAGTATAATTAGCAGGTACTGTCTTAGAGTCATTTAAACCTCCTTGTAACACTCCATCCCTGTACCAAAGGATTTGACTACCATTTTCAGTCTTACTTTCTGGATCATCAGGATCACAGTATATGTAAGATGCTGTAATATTATCCCCAGTCTTCGGACTAGTGGGTGCTATAGTAAGACTACTAACCTCTGGGGCAGAGTTCCCAATTGTTACGTTATTTAAACATTCTAGCCAATTACCAAAATCACTTCCATCTGATGGTTTGATTTTGCAATGCCATATCTGTCCTTTGGCTGTATAACTTGCATCAACAAAATCAGTCAAGATTTCCTGTAAAACGCCATTCTTGTACCATAAAATCTCTGTTCCATTTTCAGGATCCGCATCAACGTCAGTGTACGTATAGTTTATTACAAGAGTCTGTCCAGTTGTAGGATTATTTGGGATTATAGCTAGATTACTAGCTGAGGGTGCTGTGTTCGCTATAGAGATGCTAGGAGATGTCTTTAGAACCCCATAATCAATCCCATCACTAGGTTCGATGATAAAGTACCAGGTCTCTCCCTTAGTTGTAGCAAATGCGGGGATGGTGGTTTGGTTCTCATAGGTTGATTGTTCTTCTTCATTCTTGTACCACCGGATATATGAATCACTTTCCAAATCAGAATCAGTATCAAAGTAACTATAATTTAATATTAGATCATCACTAGTTTTTGGATTACCGGGGGTTATGATCAGATCACTGACAATTGGAGCCGTGTTCGTTATAATAACACTGGGTGAAGTTTTTAGAATACCATAATCGGAACCATCACAGGGCTGTATAACAAAGTACCAAGTTTCTCCTTTACTAGAATTTGAAGCTAATATATAAGTTTGATTTTCAAAAGTTAATTGTTCAAACCCATTTTTGTACCACCGAATAATTGACCCACTTTCAGGATCCATATCTACATCATCATATATGTAGAGTGCTATGAGATCATCTCCAGTCTTCGGGTTACTGGGAGTAATCTCTAAATCAATAACTATAGGATATGTGTTATGAATGGTAACATTAACAGGACAGGAAAACAAATTTCCATATTCGGTTCCATCGAATGGCTTGATCTTGAAATGCCATCTATCCCCCTTGGTAGTATTACCTGCACCCACAGTGAATGTGCCATTCAAAGCTGTTTGTAATACTCCATTCTTATACCAATAAATCTTGGGCTCTTTTTCGAGATCCATGTCTATATCAATGAAAATATAGTTTGCCTCAAGCTCATGACTGGCTTTCGGACTATTAGGCGTTATAACAAGATCACTAGCAGAAGGAGCGGTGTTAATTATTGTTACATTTATAGGAATTCTTACCCAGCTCCCAAAATCAGTGTTGTCTGATGGGCGGACTTCGAAGAACCAAACTTGCCCCTTAGTGGTATAATTGGAGCTAATAGTCATAGATCCATTCAAAGCTGTTTGTAGTACTCCATTCTTGTACCAAATGATTTCTGTCCCACTCTCAGGATCTTCATCTGCATCTACGTAAGCGTAACTAGCTAAAAGGTCTCTATTGGTTTGAGGATCCCCTGGAATCATGGTCAAATTACTGGCATAAGGTGCTGTGTTCGCTATAGAGATGCTAGGAGATGTTTTTAGAACCCCATAATCAATCCCATCACTAGGTTCGATGATAAAGTACCAGGTCTCTCCCTTAGTTGTAGCAAATGCGGGGATGGTGGTTTGGTTCTCATAGGTTGATTGTTCTTCTTCATTCTTGTACCACCGGATATATGAATCATTTTCTAAATCAGAATCGGTATCAAAGTAATCATAATTTACTTTTAGATCATCGCCAGTTTTTGGATTACTGGGCATTATGGTAAGATTACTAACAGATGGTACCGTATTCATAATCGTAATATTTATTGAAACGCTTATCCAATTACCAAAATCAGTTCCATCTGATGGTTTAACCTTAAAACTCCAAACTTGCCCCTTGGTTGTGTATGTGGATAAAACAGTAGTAGAATCGTTTAAAAATCCTTGTAATGTACCATCTTTATACCAAATAATTTTCGTACCACTCTCTGGATCCATATCAATATCAGTGTAAGTGTATTCTGCTTCGAGATGATCCCCAGTCCGAGGTTCACTAGGTGTGATGATGAGATTTTCAACAGAGGGTGGAGTATTATTAATTGTAACGTTTATTGAAACATATACCCATTGGCCATAATCAACTCCGTCTTTTGGCTGTACTTTGCAATGCCAGACCTGTCCCTTGCCAGTATAATTAGCAAATACAATTGTAGAACCATTCAAAACCTCTTGCAGCACATTGTCCTTATACCAAATGATTTCAGTTCCTAACTCGGGATCTGAATCAGCGTCAAAATAATCATAATTAATTGTGAGATCATTTCCTGTCTTTGGATTAATCGGTGTTATGATCAGATTACTGACAAAGGGTTCTGTGTTTGCTATGGTTGTAATAGCAGACCATCCTTGCCCCCCATAATCGCTCCCATCACTGGGTTTAATGTAAAATTGCCAGTTTTCTCCTTTTTTTGTTGCTGATGCGGGGATGGTCGTCTGGTTCGCATGCAATACCTGTTCCAATCCATTTTTAAACCAGCATATAATTGATTCACTCTCAGGATCCATGT
>JBHLPG010000233.1:0-6338 GCA_048939725.1 Promethearchaeota archaeon
AACTAAGGAGGGATCGCTTTTCATATCAGAAAGGACGACAGAAAAATGGTAAAGATCAGATTTCTTTTCTGCCATACGACTTCCCATTGCAGCTGCTAAAATTGTGGCAACAGTTGTTATAGTTACTCCTATAGTGATCCGAAATTACGAAAAACCATAGATTTTCGAGAATTTTTCGTTTAGATATTTGATGAAGTATTTTGCAGTAATCTCTTCACCATTAATTCTTCTGATGAGTTCTGGTGGATCATAAAGATTAGACACAGAGTGAACATTCTGGATCAGCCAATCAATAATAAGCTTGAGTTCCCCTTCCTTAACGAGTTTTTTATAATTAGGAATATCTTGAACCATTTTATTAAACATCTGGGCATTATAGATATTACCCATTGCATAAGAGGGAAAATAGCTAAAAGCTCCTCCAGCCCAATGAGTATCCTGTAATACTCCCTCAGAGTCATTTTCGATATCTACTCCAAGATATTCTTTATATTTGGCATTCCAGATCTCTGGGAGTTGTTCTGTATTGATTTTTCCCGAGAGTAGGTCACGCTCAATCTCAAAACGGATTATGATGTGTAAAGAATATGTAACTTCATCAGCCGTAATCCTGATTTTAGAAGGTTTCACTTTATTCAGTGCATGTACAAAGGGATCTAATTCAACATCAGAAAATACGTTCCCAGTCATTTCTTTAAGTTTCGGTAAATAGAATTCCCAAAACTCTCTACTCCGACCAATAAGATTTTCAATAAACCTAGATTGCGATTCGTGAACCCCATATGAGGCCGAATCTCCCAAAAATTGATATTTGAAATCCTGTGAGAGGTTTTGATCATATATTCCATGTCCAGCTTCGTGAAGGACCGAGTAGAAAGAATCTGAGAAATCTTCTTCATAATAATGCGTGGTGATCCTCACATCATCATAGTAGCCTGTGGTGAATGGATGCTCAGTCTCATCTATCCTTCCTCCCTCGAAATCATAATGAACTAATTTTGCGATGTCCTCAGAGAGTTGTCTTTGGAATGGAATTGGACACTTGCGTTTGATCAGGGTCATATCAGGTTGATTCGGAGAATTGACACATTTTTGAATGATTGGGATTAATCCGTCTTTTAGTTCAGTAAATAGTTTTGTATATTGAGACGAAGACATTCCTGGTTCATATTTTTCGACAAGAGCATCAAAAGGTTCTTTAGCTGAGTCTAAGTGGTTTGCCTTCTTTTTTGTCAGCTCAATCATTTTGTCCAAAGCTGGTTTGAAAAGAGAATAATTAGATTCTTTCTTTGCTTTTTTCCATGCATCAATAGCTATTGGGGTATGCTTAGCTATCTCCTCGACCAGTTCTTTAGGAATTTTTGATTCTCTATTGTATCTCCGTTCGGTGAGCTCAATGTCACGCTTTTTTATTGAGTTTAGTGAAGAGTAATTTGGATCTTCTTTAATTGCTTTAATCAATTCTCCAACCTTAGGATCTGTTAGACAATCATGTCTCAAGGTAGCTATCATCGCAAGTTCTTCACTGCGTTGCTTTACGCCTTTTGGTGGCATATAGGTCTCAAAATCCCAGTCAAGGAGATATTCGATTCGTGTGAGTACCATATAGTCATGAATCTCTTTTAGAAGAGTTCTATAAGCTTCTTCTATATCCATCTTTTTCAATCCTCAAGTGATTGGGCAGCTTCAGAGAAGCATTTTAGTGATTTCTACCTTTGTAAAAAAAATTAAAGTAAGATATTACAATAATAAATAATCCGTAGTCTCAATTTTGTTAATGCAGATGTTCGTAGATGAAGAATAATCAATCCCAAATCATAAAATTAGTTTGTACAAATTGTAAGGAGGAGTTTGATTATCAGGAAAGACATAGCCTCTGTAAAACCTGTAATAAAGTCCTTTTTTCGGTGTATGACTTAGAAAAAGCCAAAGAAACAATTTCACTGAAATCAATCCAAAGTCGAAAAATCTTCAACATTTGGCGTCTTCATGAAGTAATGCCAGTGAATGATTCACGATTTCAGTTTACTTTGGGAGAAGGAGGCACACCTCTTCTCCACCTATCTAATACCAAGGAAAACTTAGGATTAAAGAATGTACTAATTAAAGATGAAGGACAGAATCCTACAGGTACATTCAAGAGTCGAGGTTTATGTACAGCCGTTTCTCGGGGTATAGAATTAGGGATTCAAGACTTTGCAATCCCTACTGCGGGTAATGCTGGTGCAGCACTCTCAGCTTACACTGCATGTACTGGTACACGTGCTCATGTGTACATGCCTAAAGACACTCCTCAATTATTGCAAAGTGCTGTTACTAACCTGGGAGGGCATCTTGAACTTGTTACAGGGCTTATTACAGATGCTGCAAAAGAGTGTAGAGCCGCGATTGAACAGTACAACTGGTTTGATGTATCCACACTTAAAGAGCCCTACCGTGTGGAAGGGAAGAAGACTATGGCATTTGAAGTGGTCGAACAGTTAGATTGGACTATCCCTGACATAATGATTTATCCAACAGGAGGTGGAACAGGCATTGTTGGGATGTGGAAAGCTTTCGATGAATTAGAGTCTCTTGGACTAATTGGTTCAGATCGGCCTCGGATGGTCAGCGTTCAGTCTTCTGGATGTGCCCCGATTGTGAAAGCTTTTCAGGAAAAAAAGAAAACCGCGTCTTTTTGGGAGAATGCTCAAACCTTCGCACTTGGATTACGAGTTCCAGCTGCAATTGGAGATTATTTAATCCTCAAAGCGATTTATGAATCAAATGGCATAGCAATTGAAACCACCGATTCTGAAATTTTTTCTGCAATGAGGAAGTTAGCAAGAACGGAAGGGATTATGCAGTCACCTGAAGGGGCAGCGACTTATGCAGCTCTTCAAAAATTGGTTGACGTTGGTTTTGCATCTCCTTCTGACTCTATCATACTTTTTGGAACTGGATCAGGGCTAATTTATCCTACACTTTGGCATAACATTGATTGACAGAAATTTTGGTATCTCATACTTTTTTCAATTCTATGAAATCCAGAATTTCAAAAAATAGAAATCCTTATATAATACTAATACTTTAAATTTAATTGAATTTTTATGATCAGCGCTTTACGCAAAGAGCTTTTTGACATATTTGCGAGATATTATGAAGAATACGGCCTTCCTAAACTTTGTGGTCTGATAGACACCCTTTTTCTTTTTGAACCGCTAGACCCAGATGGCAAGAAATGGACTCAGAGATCAATATCAAGTAGATTGGCAGAGTATTTCCCTGATGGGAAATTTTCTGTTCCATCAATTAATAGGGCTATCAGAATAAACGAGAAATATGGCACTGTTATGAAAGAGGGTACCCACAAAACTGGATATACTTATACTGCCACACCTGGAATAGAGATGGTATCAAAAATTTTTGAGGGGTTCATTGAGAAAACAAACATTTGTATTCGTGAGTTACAGCATCTACAAGACAGATCAATAAATACAGATCCTAAATTAAAGAAGATCCTTGAAGAACAGATTTTTGGTTATATTTTATATGTTCAGGTGTTAGAAAAAGCACTCAACTTCTTTAAAGAAGAATTTTCTAAATCATATTTCACTGGAGGAATTTAATGTCTAATATTATTGAAGTAAGAGATCTAAAGAAATACTTCGGAAAGGGAGAGAAACTTGTTAAAGCTGTTGATGGAATATCTCTGGAAATTCATGAAAATGAGATTTTCGGGTTCTTAGGCCCGAATGGTGCTGGCAAAACAACAAGTCTACGTATGATTATTGGCCTTTTGAAACCTGATGCTGGGAATATCACAATCAATGGTCAGGATCCTCATAAAAACGGGAAAGAGCTGAAAAAGAAGCTTGGAATCATTCCGCAATCATTAACATTCTACGACGATCTTACTGTAGAAGAAAATATGTGGTTCTTGGCAAAAATATATGACATACCAAAAGAGGAAGCAAAAAATCGCATTGATTTGTTAATTTCTAAAGTTGGACTTGAGGAAAAGAGAAAACATCTTGCTAGGAATTTATCAGGAGGATTACAAAGAAGATTGAACTTAATACTAGGCTTGGTTCATGATCCAAAAATTATACTGTGTGACGAGCCAACTCCGGGACTTGATCCTCAATCTCGTGTTGCGGTTTGGGAAGTTATAAAGGAATTACCAGGACAAGGTAAGACTGTAATACTTACTACTCATTTTATGGAGGAAGCTGACAGGTTAAGTGACCGTGTGGCAATCATTGACCACGGTAAAGTCCTAGTTTTGGACACACCTAAGAAATTAAAATCATCCATTGGTGAGGGAGACTTAGTGGAATTTTCATTAAATGAAGAAGGAAACTTAGAAAATTTAGTAGAATCCCTTAGGACCTTTGAAGGCATTGAAGACGTTTATATATCAAGTGGTTACGTTGTTATCCGTTCACTCGATGTGGTGGCCCGTTTGAGTCGAATTTTAAATTTCATTGAATCTCAAAACTGGACAGTTGAAAATATGGCCATTAGAAGCACATCTCTTGAAGATGTGTTTATCAATTTAACTGGACGAGTCTTACGTGATTAAGAGGTAGCTAGATGTCATTAAGACAAATTTTTGGAGTAGTCCAGAGGCTAGGAATACAGGTAATAAGAAGTAAATGGACTATTCCCTATTTAATCCTTTTTCCCTTATTCTTTATTGGAATATATTGGTTTGGATTTTCTGCTTCTGAAATTGGTACGAATCAAACTTTTAAACTCGGAATTCTGAATTCTGATGAGGGATTTAGTGATAAATATAAAGAATTATTCCTAAATGAGACTCTAATGGGCGGTTGGTTACCTCATACTAAAGAAGCAATTGAAAAGGGACTCGCAATTGAAGTCATAGATCTTCTTTCTCAACTCAAATATTCAAATGAAACGGATGCTAAACACCTTTTTGAGGTAGTTATGATCAATTCAAGTCTTGAGGCTAACACAAGTTTAGAACATCGAGAGTTGGATTTACTAGTGGTATTTCCACCTAATTACACTAATGTATCATTATCAGCTGTAAATAACTTCTTTTACATTACGTATGGATACTATTTCCATGAGATAATCCAGTCTATTGATCCCACTGCCCCAGAGCTGCCCACTATGAACGATAGTACGACAATTAGTATTTTAGGGGATGAAACATACGTAAATTTTGTTATTGCTAAGAGTATTATCACAATCTTTCTTGAACAGTATCATGATCTCTCTATGATTTTTAATTCTCCAGGAGGAAGGATATCTGTATTAATGAATCAGGATTATTTAATAAATCTACCAAAATATTCATTTTTCGAAATGATGGTTCCGGGTCTAATTATGTTTGGAATTATTATTCAACCTTCTTTTTATTCAACCCTTATGTGCAATGAGTTTTCAGATAAGAGAAAAATTACTTTTGACAGAATTTTAGTCTCTCCTCTATCTGCAAAAGATTATATCATTGCGTCATTAATTGTTCAGCTCCCAGTTTTGATTTTCCAGACTGCAATACTATTTTTAGCATGTTTCTTGCTTGGATTCAATCCTCAAGGAGATATCTTACTTGGTTTTCTTATTGCATGTTCATTATTTCCGTTTGCAGCATCAATTAATTACATAACCGCTGCACTCTTCTCAGATGAGGATGTATCAGGGACTGTGACTGGATTTGGTGCCCCTATCCTCGGGTTCATGTCTGGAGCTTTCGTGGAGATTCCTAGAATAGTACTTATCCCTCATTCATTTCCAACTTCTGGCGGAATGACCCGTGATTTTCTTCTTTGGGATCTTCTTCCCCTAACTCATTGTGTAAATGCTATCCGTCAAGTTTTACTTTATGACTTCTCAATTGAACAAGTTTTCCCAGATATAGTCATGAACCTTGCCCTTTCTAGCTTAATGCTTGTCCTCTTCATCTACATATTCAAAGTGATGAGGTTTAAGAGGAGATGAATTTTTTTGTATAAAATTATTACCTACACCATTCGAAGTTTAAAGCAAAGTTTAAGGAATTGGGAAATTTGGATCCAAATCTTTGTGTTCCCAGCATTTTTCCTCTTTGCTATTGCTTTTCTTTATGGAGAGGAAACAGGTTTCGAGGTTGGTGTTGAACATGGAGATATGTTCCGAGTTGGTGTTATAAATAACGATGACTTTGAATCATGGAAAACCACAGTGCAGAACTTTACCTCATTTATTGATAAAGTAGATATTCTCGGTGACCCAGCAAGTGTAGGTTTTGGCCAGAATTTCATAGACAATATTAACAATACCAATCACCTTTTACCAGAAGCCAACACTCGATATATGGTACTCTATCCGCTTAGTAGATATGAAGA
>JBHLPG010000234.1:0-6308 GCA_048939725.1 Promethearchaeota archaeon
GAACTCCCACGGCTTGTCGAATTTGGTTAATTACAACATCTTTTAACTCTTTCATTGAGTCTGCTGATATTTTTGCGACCAAATCGTATACACCATACACAACATATGCCTCATCGACTTTTAACTCGTTTGTTAAGAATTTTAAGACTTCTTGTTCTTTTCCTATTTCCGCGTTTATCATAACAAATGCTGTTGGACGCATTAATGACATCCCCTTTTTTTTTATGTTTTAGGCTTTGGTTATAACCTGAATTTGAGGATATAAAGGGTAAATTCCCTAAAGGATTAATAAATCTTCAGCTTATTAATAAATCTTCAGCTTAATCTTTAGCTTATGAATGGAAATTTATATTTTTTGAACGCGGTAGATTCAAAAAACTTCATCAACGGTGTGGATTGTTCCAGATTCATCTAATCAAATGATCTTATTTTAAATCTTCTTTTTCAGTAATAAAAAATAATAATCTTATACTTAACAGATATTTAAGTGTAATAATCAGGGATATAATAATAGATTCAACGTCAGAGTAGAGGGTAGAAGTTTTTTTTCGTTAATCTTTTTCTTTAGTTTAAGACTAACAAGCTTTTTAAAGTGAAAAAAAGCCGTGAACTTTTGTATGTTCACCTCAATGTGAACATATCAATAGGTGAAAAAAAAATGAGACTTAAGAAAGCCAGATCTCTTGTTTTTTTAGTAGCCCTCATTGCTGGTTTCTTTGCAGTAATACCTGTTTTGCCTGTTCAGGCAGCTGGTGGGACTGTTGTGATAGGAACCACCGATTCGGTTACTAAATTGGATCCAGCGGACTCTTATGACTATTTTTCATCGAATGTCCTAGTTCAAATTACTCATGGACTGATGGAAATGCCCCTGGATTCCACAGATGCAGAAGAAGGAGCAATTCTTGATTCTTACTCTGTAAGTACTGATGCGAAAGAATTTACCTTCAATCTGAAGCCTGATATCAAATTTAGTGATGGATCACCACTAAATTCGACTGCAGTGAAATGGTGCTTTGACCGTGTTCTTAATCTTCCTGATGGAGAACCTGCTTTCCTCCTGACCGATGTTGTTAACAAAACTGAAGTTGTTGACGATGATACCGTGAAGGTCACCTTGAACATCGCAGATGCGACTTTTCTCCAACGACTTACCTATACTGTAGCTTGGATAATTAAACCAGATTCATTATCATTTGATGAACTTTCCGGAAGATCGGAGGATACACTCCCAATCGGATGTGGGCCTTACATGATTGATTCTTGGACAAAAGATGTCGAACTCATTCTTGTACCCAATCCGGAGTATTTCGGTGATGCTCCTAAAAACGATAAAGTCGTCATCAAGTTCTACACAGATGCCTCAGCAATGCTTACAGCATTAGAAAATGGGGATATTGATGTTGCTCATCGTGTTTTTGGTCCTGAAGAAATGACTTCAGTTATGGGTAACGATGACTTAGAATACGCTACAAAATCCTCTGCAGGAATTCGCTACTTACTAATTAATGTTGATATGTATGATGATATCAATGTCCGCAGAGCTCTTGCAGCTGCGGTCAATCGTTCTGAAATTACTTCTACTGTATTCGATGATTTCAACGAACCACTCTTCAGTATGGTACCAAAGATCTTTTCTAGTCATATTGATGCATTCATGGATGGACCTGATCAAGATTCTGTTGAAGGTAACATGACCCTCTCTGGTTATTCAACTTCAAATAAATTCGATATCGAAATGTGGTATACTCCTACTCACTATGGTGATACCGAGGACGATGTTGCTTTATTATTGGAGGATCAATTTGAGGGTACTGGTCTATTCGACGTGGAAGTCAAGAGTACAGAATGGACACAATATCTAGATCAAAGAAAAACCATGGGTTTCTATTTACTCGGTTGGTGGTTTGACTATCCTGATCCAAGTAACTATGTTGACCCATTTGTAGGCTCTGGTTCTGTCAGTTTCGGAGTTAATTACACTGATGCGGATATGGATGATTATATTGATACTATGCTTACAGATCCCTCCGCTTCCGCTCGGACAACAGCTACAAAGAATGCTCAGAATCTTATGGCTGAAGATGTTCCATTGATCCCATTATTCACCATGCTCTCTCAGTTCACAGCATGGCAACCAGGAGTCACAGGCGTAACTTTAGAACCTTCAGAGAACCTCCATTATAACTCCATTGTAGCACCTGGTGCAGCTGCCCCTGGTTTTGAACTTATACCCACAGTCTTAATGATAGGAGCACTTGTATTATATCTCCGAAGGAGAAAGAAGAACTAGATCATACTTTCCTATCCCCTCTTTTTTTTTACAAATCGTCTCTTTTGAGTTGAAATTTTCTTCTAATTTGTATGTTTTTTTTAGAGTCAATCGTGTTTCTTATAAATGATATTGAATTGGGCAGTTTCAGACCGTTTTTTCATTAAATTTAATGAGTACTTCTTGTTAGAATAATTTCATATATTAGAAAAGGTATAATCAGGATTTAGGAGACTGGATTTAACAATGACTTCATTACGATCCTTTATAGCTATGAGAATAGCCCTTCTACTGCCAATGATGTGGTTATTAATAACTATTGTATTCTTTCTGTTGCGAGTCCTTCCGGGAGCAAACCCTGCACTTGTCATGAATCCAAAATTGACAGATGAGCAGGTCGCTTTAATTTCTGAGAGATTTGGATTAGATCGTCCATTACACGAGCAATATTTGGACTTTCTTGTCAGATCTGTATTTTTTGATTTTGGAGTATCTTTCCGGACAAATGACTTCGTCGCAGATGAAATAAGACAAGCATTTGGGCTTACACTAACATTAGGAACTTTCGGAACCCTCATTGGTATCCCCTTGGGAATTATACTTGGGGGAATCTCTGGAGCGAATCGGGATAAGGCAAAGGATCATTTAATACGGTTATACACTATTGGAATTTATTCCATTCCAATATTTCTAGTTGGAATCTTAATGCAAATGTTGTTTTCTAAATCGGGAATTCTCCTTCCACTACTTCCAGCTTTGTCACCGATGAGGGCAGGAGCGACTGGTGAATTCACGAAATATACAGATATATGGTTAATTGATACCTTACTATCTGGCCGGCCTGATTTAACTCTTGATTTAGTTCTTCATATGATAATGCCTAGCGTGGCTTTGGGGATGTTAATAGCGGGTGTGATTGCTAGACAAGTACGAACGAATATGATTTTTCAATTAGAGCAAGACTATGTACATTTTGCAAGATCAAGGGGAGTTCCTGAGAGAACGGTTGTATATAGGTATTCCTTAAAAAATGCTGTTGTTCCAACTATTGGTTTGATCAGTTTACAGTTTGCTTTATTGTTAGCGGGTGCGATCCTGACAGAAACAACGTTTAATATCCCAGGATTAGGGAGATATTTATTCTTAGCCATTCAGGAGAAGGATTTCCCAGCTGTTCAAGGAGTCATGGTGATTTTTGTACTTGTTGTAAGCATAGTTAGTCTGATCGGAGATGTTCTTTACGCGCTTTTAGATCCTAGAATTACCTATTAAAATTAGTAAAAATGGTGAAAACAATGGTTACGCCACATATAACTCAGGAAGACCGAGTGCGAGAATCTAATTTTCTCGTTAAATTAGGGGGGTTTATTAAGTCAAATAAATCCTTAACTATTGGTTGTATCCTCTTAAGCGCTATAATTTTTATTGCAGTGTTTGCTGATTTCGTGTCTCCTTATAATTATGCTACTAGATTTCCTCAATTTCGCTATGGTCCACCATCTCCTGCGCATCCCTTTGGGACAACATTACTTGGATTTGATGTCATGGCTAGGGTAATATATGGTGCTCGCGTCGCATTGATAATAGCTTTTTCTGGTACGATCCTCGCATATATAATTGGTGTTCCTCTTGGGATTCTTTCAGGCTACTTTGGGGGAAAGGTAGATAGACTTTTAACACTCATTGCTGACGCAATTTATTCATTTCCCTCATTATTATTAGCAATTACATTTGCGATCTATTTATCAGGTTTTGGTATACTTAAAACCGTTGCTGCTGTGTCTTTTGCAACTGCAGTTGTTTATATCCCGACTTATTTTCGTGTTGTTCGATCACAGGTTTTACAAGTAAAGAAAGAAGGGTACATTAATGCTGCAAAGTCAATGGGTGCAGGAAGACTCACAATACTTATCAGATATATCACTCCTAATATATTGGCTTCTACAATTGCGATTATACCATTTAATATGACCGATGCCATTCTTACAAACGCAGGCCTAGCCTTTCTTGGTCTTGGAATCCAACCTCCAACAGCGGATTGGGGATATGATGTTTATGATGCTAGAGCTCTTTCTAAAGTACGTGCGTATCCATGGTTGATCTTTTTTCCTGGATTGATGATTTTTATCTTATCTTTTGCCCTTTCACTTATAGGTGATTCACTCAATGATAAATTCAACCCCCTCATCAAACAAAAAGGAATTTAATGCCAGTCAAGCTCCTTTATTAGAAATCAAGAATCTAACAGTCGATTATCCAACGACTGAAGGAGATATCAGAGCTGTTGACAATGTGTCTCTTAAGCTCTATAGTGGAGAAGTCCTCGGGCTTGTTGGTGAATCTGGCTGTGGAAAAAGCACACTTGGCTTTTCCTTATTACGTCTATTAAGAGGAGGCACTATCCGTGGTGGGAATATATTTTTCGAAGGGAAAGATCTCATAACCCTTTCTGATGCAAAAATTCGGAAATTACGGGGTTCTGATATATCAATGGTGTTTCAAGCATCGCAGAACGCTCTAAATCCTCTTCAAAAAATTTCTGATCACTTTATTGATACTTTAAAAGTTCATAATCGATGGAATCCAGAAAAATGGGAAGATGTTCTAACCTTACTTCGTCGTTTGGAGATAACAGAAACACGCCTTGATGACTATGCATTTCAATTTTCTGGTGGGATGCAACAGCGTATTGTGATTGCTCTAACACTAATGTTGAATCCAAGATTAATTATCGCTGATGAACCAACAACTGCTTTAGATGTTTTAGTTCAAGCACGACTTCTACAGCTCCTTAAGGAAATAATAAAGGAATATGAATTAACAGTTATCTATATCACTCATAACCTGGGAGTTGTTGCTGAAATCACCCAACGTGTGGCAATTATGTATGCTGGTCGGATTGTTGAGGTCGGGGATACATTCACAATTTTTGAAAATGCGGCTCATCCTTATACTAAAGCCTTAATTGCAGCTATTCCAAACGTGAAAGATGAAACAAAAAGAAAAATGAGTTTTATTCCAGGACATCCCCCTGATTTGAAGAATCCTCCTAAGGGGTGTTGTTTTGCAGATCGTTGCTCCTATACTATTGACATATGCAAAACTACATTGCCAAAATCGATTACTCTTCCATCCAAAAATGATCACATCGTTAAATGTCTAATGTACGATGAAGACTATAGTTCCATGTTTAAATGATTCAGTGATTAAAGTGTCTCAAAATGTAGATAGAAACCCTTTACTTACAGTTAAAGGCTTAAAGAAGTACTTCCCTGTTGAAGGTGGATTTCTCCAACGTATTCTCTCAAGAGAACAAGAATATGTATACGCTGTTGACGATGTGTCATTTTCTATACATAAAGGGGAAATCTTTTGTTTAGTGGGGGAAAGTGGTTGTGGCAAAACAACCGCAGCAAATGTAATTATTGGTTTGGAAAATCCTACTGCAGGGGAGTTCGAATGGAAGGGGAAAAAAATCACATATGATGAATTGAAGCCTAAAAAAGGGAATATAAAATCTCAAGTGGTTTTTCAGAATCCTTTCTCCTCTCTTAGTCCAAGGATGAAACTCGGGAACGCTGTTCTCCATTCTTTGGTGATTCACGATAAAGTAGAAGATGAAGATACTAAAAAGAAAAATCGAAACTCGCTTTTTTCAGAAATCTTTTTTTTAATAAGTAGTTTTTTGGCATTTATTCTTTTAATTCTTGCTTTTGCTCTTGAGGAGACAGCAGCTGGAATTAGTGCCCTATTAGGGATTACACTTTTTATCATAGCTTTATTTTCCTACTTCTATTTTGCGATGTTTCAGAAAAATAAAGTAGCTGATAGTAAAGTAATGGATTTATTTAATGAGATAGGTTTAACACCCTCGGATCAGTATTATTCAAAATATCCAAATGCTGTCAGCGGAGGCGAACGACAACGAGTTTCTATCGCTAGAGCTATAATTCTTAATCCAGAGCTACTCGTAGCAGATGAACCAACAAGCATGTTAGATGTAAGTTTAAGAGCAGGAATTCTTGATCAATTGAAA
>JBHLPG010000029.1:0-25304 GCA_048939725.1 Promethearchaeota archaeon
CCCAGATAATGAGCTCATCACTGCCATCACTACTGGAAAGAAGTTGGAGAAGCTATTAACACAATATTCCGATGTGAGGTATTATTCATTCTTAATATCTTATCTCAAATCTCGCTTGACAAATCTGAAGAAAGATTTGCGGATTTATTTGATGTATGAATCTGACATTGATAATATGCAGCAAGAACATTCTCAGCTAGAGGAGGAGCTGGAAAAAGCAAAAATTGAACGGGAAACCCTTCCTGAAATTAATATAGAAGAAATTCAATCATATTCAGAGATAGAGAATCGGTACCACAAATTATCTAAGGAAGTTCTCTCTCTTAAGAATGAAATAGAAACTGCCTCTGATATTATAAAGTTAAATATGGCTAGAAATCGTGATACAAAACTCCAAATTAAATCCATGGAAGAGGAAATAAAGAATTTTATGGTAGAACATCCAAGTGTCGATCAAGAGATTGCTCGAATAGCGGATGAAATTAAGGAATATCGTCGATATCTAGATGAAGTAAAGAATGAAAAAAAAGAGACAGAAAAATCAATCAAAGAGGTACGAAACTGGATTTCTCTTTCTCAAAGAATGCCTGATTTAAAGAAATGCATCGTTTGTGGTCGCCCATATACAGAAAAACACGCGAAAACACGTGAAGATAAATTGTTAGTGGATGATTCTCACCTTAGTAAACGTATTCGCGAATTAGACTTCCAGATTGATGATGCTGAACGTCGAAAAGAAGATTTAGAAGTTTTAATTCATAAAATTAAGAATGATAATCAAATTAGAATTAGTAAGGCGAAACAAGAAATTAGACGATTACAAAAGGAAATTGCTAAAAAGAAAAAAGAAATTGAATCTGCTGAGCGTGACCATGCTCAAAAAGAGTCCGAACTGAAAATTCTAGAAAAATCGATTGATCAAGGACGAGCGGATTCGATTAAGTTAATAAACGAGCTTGATGCAAAGATTCAAAGAATATTGGGGAAAATAGAACAGCTCGATAAACAGATCGATGAAAAATCAAGACGTATTGACCAGATTGACCAAGTACAATCAGAATTTGATTTTTACGGTGCATTACAAGCTTACTTAGAGGAACGGGAGAGAATTGTCAAACTAGGGGTTATTGAGAATTTTAATCATCAAATAAAGAAAGTCTATCAATTAATGTCTTATCAAGATTTTGAGGATATTCGTATTGATCCCAATTTCAGTTTAATTGTTAAGCGAAAAAGACGGGGGAAAATGATCGATCAACCGATAGAAAGCTTAAGTGACAGTGAACGGATAACTATTGCCCTTATTGTTATGTTAGCTGGACGTGAAGAATATCTCTCTGATTATCCATTATTCGTGTTGGATAAGGTGACTTTAGATTATGATCCAACTCGATTTGAGATGATTCTAGATTATTTAAGTCGTCGAAAAGTTCCCTATACACTAGTTACACTCGCTCAAAGTATTCAAGAGGGGAGTGGGCAGCTAGAAATCGAATATGTATGATTTCTTAATCCCTTACTGCAATTGCCTCAATTTCTATGCGTGCGCCTAATGGAAGTGCTGCAACTTGGATTGTTGCCCGAGCTGGTGGATCAGAGGGAAAGAATTTTGCATATTCTTCATTTACGGCAGAAAAGTCATTCATGTCCGCTAAATAGATTGTTGTTTTTGCAATATCACTCAAAAACGCCTCTGCTTCTCCGAGGATCGTTTCAATTTTATTCATAATCTCTCTTGTTTGAGTTGCAATGTCAGCATCAAGATTGGATGCAATCTGTCCCGATACAAAAATTTGTTTCTTTCTAGAAGTCTCAATTGCTGGTGAATAAGGTCCGACGACTTGGCCTACTTTTATTGCTCTCTTCAAGGTTTGTCATCTCTCTTTTATTTGATTTCATTTGGAAGTTCTAATAATTTTAGTTTTGTTTGTGGGTCTTCTTCCCGTGTAACCTGAGGATCCAAAACTAGTATTTGGATTTCACAAGTAACAGATACAATGCAACCAGACATAATATGACCACCTACACAAGAACCATCAGCTCTCCCAAAAACACCATGCAAGTGAACAATTTTATCTACTGCAATATTTCCAGTTAAAGATAGAAGTTCAAGGTTTTCCGAGAATGTATTTGTTACATACTCAATTCCATTAAAAAATCCAATTTTAGCTATAGAAACCGCGCCTATCCCCTGTATTCGTCCAGAACCAATATTTTTATGATGTTCACAGAATTTTTGGAGTGATTCGAGAATATCTTCTCCCCTAAAGAGGCGGAGAAGGTAACTTTCTTGGTTAGTTTGACGAAGGAACTTCATATTAGCAAGGTCTCCTGTAAATGAATAGAAATTGTAAATAAATCAAGTTTGACAAGTACTTGAAATAATATTCAAAAATCTTCGGACAAACAATTACAAGGAGATCTTTTTCCCTTCTTGGGTGAACAATAAGAAAAATATTGGTAGAAATCTAAAAATTGTTTGAACTGGAACATTAATTTTCTATATAGTTTAAAAAAATGAGGTTAATTTATCAAAATCGAAGTTTTACTATTTCTTATGGTTTTACTCCACAAACTCAAAGAAAGGTTTTTTAAGATAAATTAATCTTGTCATTTAGAATCCCTTTTAAATTCTTGAAATAGAGCCTAGTAAGTGATTACCTATTTCTGATAAGACCGAATGATCAGTTATTTACTGTGTCAAGAAGGGAAATAATCGAGGTATTGACAATTGAAAATGCACTGTGATAGTAATTGTCGGCCCTGTGTCTTAGATGGGGGCCCTAATCGCGATCTTAATGATAATAACGCTTCCTTCATGGCTCATTTCTGTCCTCATTGTAGGTCTTCCTTCTTTTGTGAAATTGGTGTTGTACGCCAATACTCACCCAATAAGATTCAATATTCTTGTGTTGATTGTGGCACAAACTTGATTACTCTGTCTTTAGAAGAAATTGCTTTAGAGAAGGCTCGCTTTCTAATGGACAACCAGAAGTTAAGTAGAAGTGGAAAGTTTAGACCAACTCTTGTGGAAAAGAAAACTGGTAGACCTGTTGAAACGCTATCTATGCTCTATAATACAAAGACAACAAGTGCGTTTCATCAATCACTAATCACAGAAATGACTCGTATCTCTGGCCTCACACCTCAGGTTATTAGTAACTTCGCTCAAGAATTTGGGATCGGGGAGAATGTTATTTCAAATCTTACAGGCGATAATGAAGCCATTCTCCTAACCTTGGCGAGTGTTTCACCAAAATTTATTGAAACCATTCATTCCGATTTAATTGGTCGTGATCCTGAAGGTCTACCATTAAGATTTTCCGTTTTTGCAAACAATATTTCGGATATTGTTTTTATCCAGCCTTCTCGTTCTCTGGTGGAATCAGGGCCTTACGACTTAATAGCGTATGATGGACAGGGAATGCGAATCTGGGTGTTTTGCGTCCGAGGAACAGTTGATTCAAAAGATATCGAGAAAATTGTAGGCCCATTATTGAATCAGGAATTATCTGAGTTCAAAGGATTATCTAAAATCTGTATTGTTGGTCAAGGATTCTCATGGGTTGCTTTACAAATAATGCGAAAGTATCGAGGAATTATAATCAGAGGAAATGGTGAAACAAGATCAATTCCATTTGAACTCTGGAAAGAGAAGACCGTTAAAGACCGTCCTGATATTATCTTCGAAAATATCCGACTTTAAAATATATGGTGTTTTTTATGATTTCATCTTCATCAGAGGAGGTATTAGCGGATTATTTTAGGGTAGTTTTCCTTGGTAGTCCAGAAGTAGGAAAGACTACAATGATTAATTGGATTCTTGATCTTCCTTTCTCTGAAGAGTATCATCCTTCTACAGGAGTTCGATTCTATAATGTAGACACTATTCTCGGAGAAAATCAATATTATCTACAACTTTGTGATGTCTCAGGTAATAAAGTTTATTCTAATTCAATTAACTCTTTTTTAAAGGCCGCATCCATTGCCATCATCGTTTTTGATTATAAAAACAAAGGCTCCCAACTGGAAATTCAAAAATATTATAGTAAGGTGAGCGAACTTCTTCCTCCAACACAAATTTTGCTGATAGGTAACAAATTCGAAAATGAAAAAAATGAAATTCCCAAATCATTGAGTAACTGGGTTAAATCACAGAATTTAGCAATATTCCCTATTTCCGTTCGTAAGAATATTGGAAAATCTCTTCTTATGCAAAACATCATTCAGATAATTGCTGAAATTTCTAATAACCAGGAATGAAAATTCGACTATTAGGTTGAATAATAGTCATGTCATCCATTATTTCCATTCTTCATCATTACTCTGACATGATGCATTGACAATTTCACATTCCCACCATTCCGATCCCGCTTGAAATGAGCAAAGTTCATCGGTTACCTGACATTTATTGTTTTCTTTTAAATAGAGACAAAGGCTTGTCATTATTAAGCGAAGATTCATTTTTTCTGGTTGTTCACCAGCTTCATAACTTTGGTGTAATTGATCACGGATTTCTTGATAATTGTGAACTTGAACAGTAGTTAGAATGCTTCCAGTCTTAAATGTGATACCTCCAGTTAATGCAGAATCATCAAATTCAAGAAACTGAAATAGCTGCCGTTGTAGAGAATCGAGCATTTCGTCATCTATATCTCCAACTCCCATCATCTTTAATAATTCACGCAATCGTTTTCGAAACAACGTATTATGGCCTTCATTGCAGCTTTTTTTTAGATTTTACTAGTTTAATCACTCGTTTTTGTCTTTCTAGTTCAATTCAAGTTAAATTTATAATTGAATAATTTGTGTATCCTTTATAATTGTATATAAATAAACGCTTTGAACAGAGCGCGAGGAGCCTTTTAGAATGACTGATAACGATTTTAACCCTGTTGTTTGGGTTAGTTTAGCTTCAGTTTCAGGATTGAGTTTAATTAGTTTGGGACAACCTGGTCTAAGGACTGATCTTGATGAACAGGTCTATACTGGTGGGTTAACTGCTGTCCAAACGATGCTGGGTGGAGAAGTTGGAGGCGATACTGAACGATTTGTGGGCGGGAGTCACAGTAATAGAACTGGCAGATTTCGTGTTAAAAACGAAACTGGGGAATTAGTGGGCCAATTCCTATTGATTTCACGTGATAATCGTGTAGTAGCTCCAGAATTAGTGGAATACTATGAAGAATTAGTTACCATTTTTGCAGAGAATACAATCCAAACTGAAGTCTACGAGCGTACAATGAGAGAATTTAGGGCGCTAGGAGTTAATGATGTTTTAGACATATTCCTTGAAAGTATAAAGAAAGCACGAAAACGCAAATCAATTCCCATGAATAAAGACATGTTTTTTTCAGCTCTCGGTCAAGTTACTTCAAAATCCATTAATGATTATGAATATTCAGCAACTTTAGTGAAAATTTCAGAGTATAAAGGAAAATATAATGATCTGCATCCAAAAGTGAAAAATGAGAGAAATGATCTAATTGCGGAATTATCCCAAGATATGCTAGAATTTTTGGTAAGCGAACATCCCCATGCATTAGTGACATTCCCTAAAGTTGATTCAGTTCAAAAAGACTTTTTAAAACATATAAGATCCGAAATTGATAACTTTCTAAAACAAAACAGAGTAGAAGAAGGGCTTAAAGAAATTATTGAAGATTTTAAAAAAAACGAATTACAAGAAGTTCTTGCTGATTTTGCGTTAAATGAAGTCACTAAAGCAAATCTTTATGCCCGACTTGAAGACGAGATTTTCAAGAAGTTCCGTCGTGAGTTTCCCCTCCTTTTCTTAATCGATCCGACCATAGATGGATTTATCAATGCGATAGAGGATCTTACAGCCAAAATAAACGAGGAATATGATGTAGCAGGAACACTATCACGAATAGGAGTTGATATGCTAAAAGGTTATAAAACAGAGGAAAATCTGGTTATCCCTTATATCCGTAATTTTTGTGATCAATTTACAGCTGGATTAACCCAAACAGCATGGAAATACATGCAAATAATTTTTAGAATGGTGACAATGGAGACTAGCATTGATGTGACAGAAATTCTTCCTACATTACAAGATCAAATCCCTGATACGCACTTTTCAACAGTTCAAAAAATGATAACAAAATACAAGATCACAAAACTGGATCCGCTTTCTTTTCAAGTGAAGAAAGCCACAGATGTTCTCCCGTTTTATAGAGCCTTATTTTCTTCATTAAGCTTTGGGATTAATTCACTTATCTGTCAAATTGCTTTGGGGGAGGATAATCCTGAAAATTACCTTTATCATACTTCAAAGTTCTTGGTTGATTTCTACTCTGAAATTCACTTTATCTTCGCAATTTTCGAAATTTTTTCTTATCTAGAAAGATCTCAATCACGTTTTGACTTTAATTTAGTCTTTCCAGAGCCAGAGGCTTTTAAAGATGGAGTTGATAGTTCCACAATGAATGTTCAATCATTACTCGCAGCATTCATCGAAGCAAATATTACCCAAATCCAGAAAGAACATCAATTGGTTGATCGACGTTTAGATGAGTTTAGAGATGTTTTTGAGAAGCAAATTAATGATTTGAATAAATATCTATCACGAAATCCTATTGACATTTCCAAAGGTTACTCCCTGAAGTTTGAAGAGGTGAAAAAACTCGCTTTTTCAACAAAACCAGTAAAATCTGTTAATGAAATCCTTGAGAAAACACAAGAGGAATATACGAAACTAATGGAAAAGATCCAACCAGACTTGGATAAAGCAAAAGATGCAGCTCTAGAATTTGTGGATGGGAGAATTGCTGAAAAGAAGTTTGAATCGATTCGCGCTAACCGAGGTTACCTTTCTAAAGCCCAAGACAATTTTCAAAAACTTCTCCAAAAGACAAGGGATTCCATTGCGAAGAATTATTCAGACCTTCCAGCGGACATTGAAAAAAGCTTAAGCAAATTCGACAAAGACCTTACTAAACAATATTTTCAGGCGTGTCCTTTCCTTAACATTGACAGAAAAGCCCTTGAGAAAGGTGAAACCTTTCTGAAGGATCCTTCCTCAAAAATCAATAAAATTCAATCAGCTTTTAACCAAATTATAACAAAAGAAGAACTTATTACTTGGGAAAACCTTGGAGCATACTATTTTAGTTCTAAAAATAGATCACTACCAACAAATCTCCAACTAGATATATCAAACGCATTAGTTCATAAGAAATCTTACCCATTTTTAAAAGAAGCTATAGAAGTCCTCAAAGCAAACCCTAATCAGGATATTTACAGAAGCTACACAGAGGTCTTAGAAAATCATACTAAAGATGTGATTTCCAGAATCTTTCAGGAGGTAGGAAGCTTGATAGATAAAGATTATATCAAGACAGATCTTGATATTTTCTTTATTGAGAGGGATAAGAAACCTGTTCCCACCATAGAAATGGGTGTTCTTTCAAATGTTGATGCCATGAATTCCCTGCGGGGACTTTTAGGATCAAAAATTGCTGTTGAATCCGAGGAACGCGATGATGCCACATTTTTCCATGTTTCAGGCGTAATTCCCAACCTTGGGTGTGATTATGGGAAATTAAAAAAAGTCTGGAAGAAAAAAGAGTGGACACTAAGGAAAGTTTTACTACTATTAAGCTGGCATTCTCTCCTTAACGCTAATTCCTTCTATTTGAACCTATTAAGATATTCAAGTGGATTTTATTCTGTACGAGTCAAAGAGTCCTTGGAAGAGGTTTTAGAAGAGATTGAAAAAGCAATTGTGTTTTAAAATAACAAAGATGATAGGATTGCCATAAAACATGGTTTTTCCTCATTTAACTTCTAATCCTTGGGTCTATCCTCCTCAAGAAGATACCTGGTTTATGGTTGATGTTCTAGAAGATGAACTAAATTACAACATAGCGAATAACTCTCGATCAATCCTAGTGTGTGAGATAGGGGTTGGCTGTGGATTCATTTCGATAGTTTTAGCTAATAAATTCCCAATGATTCACTTTATAGGAACTGACATCTCTCTCCAGGCTTCTAGATTAGGTTACAAGAATATGTCAGATCATCTTCTACGAGACCAGCATGATCTCATATGTATGGATCTTCTTCAGGCCTTTAATCCAATAAAATTTCGACCTGATATTATATTCTTCAATCCACCATACGTACGCTCGGGTCTAGAAGAAATGAACAAGGGATTTTTAGAAAAAAGTTGGGCTGGTGGTCCTAAAGGTATAACAGTAATCCAGAAATTCCTTAAAGAGTTAACACGATTTACTTTTAAAAAAGCAATATTTCTGTCATCTAATTATAATGAAAACGAGGAATTGGAGATAGATTTTAGCGATACTTTTCATTTTCGAGTCATTTCCCAAAGAAAAATAGAAAATGAGAGACTCATTTGTTATGAGATTCAAAAAAATGAGTTTCTCAAAACTGTGTAAGATAATCAACTAAGCTTTTCAAAGAGTTCTCGGAATCCTCAAGATATAATAAAATGCGATCATTTTTCAGAGTTGGTTGATCTAGAGAGATAATTCTTTCTTTGGAATCCTCTCTTAAAATATTCAGAACACGAACACCAGGGATTTCAAGATCGTCAATGGGTTTGTTAATTCTGCTTTCTGGAACAGGTATGGAAATAACTGGTGGTTTAACTAATTGCAAGTTCATTTGCTTATATAATTCATTAACAATCTGATTTAAATTGTCAACAATGATGATCTGACCTTGTTTCTGCCCAGATAAATATTGTACAAAAGGAGGAGCAAATTGTTTTAACAGAATCACTTTTAACTCATCATTTGAAATGAAAGCCATGATATTCTGAATTATTATAGGATCTTCGTGCAGAATTATGACTTTTTCGGCATATTGAAAGCCTATAGTTTCGTATAAGTTTCGTTTAGCATATTCCTCTTGTTGACTTTCATACAGAACATTTACTTCCTCTTTAACTTCCTCTATCCAAGCTAATTTCTTATCTGAAATTAGGGCTACTTTACTATGAGCACCAATCTGGATTAATCGATCAATAAAGGCTTCAGCAAAGATATTACTGCCAAAGACAAATATCGAGTTCTGCTGTTCTAAAGCCTTTTCTGCAAATTTTCTAACTCTTCTTCGTCTAAAGAACCCCATTTAATCCACCTCTTCCTCAGGACTTGTTGAATCATAAGTAATAGAATCTTCTACTACTGGTACAGCAATTGTTGGTATCTCAAAATCTTTCTCAACAATTTCCTCTTCAGAAATTACTTCTTCTTCTTTTTTCTTTTTCTTCTTTTTATCTTTCTTTTCTTTCTTTTTCTTAGGAAGCAAAGGTAGCTCTGTAACGACTCGATTAGTAAGCCTCATGTAATAATTAGAGAAGAAATAAATGATGACGCGATCGCCAAGTTTCAGTTTTTCTTCTGGTGATAGAAGTTCCTCTCCCCTACGGATAAGTAAAACAACTTGTTTAAAAAGATCCGAACTCATTTTAACTCCAGTTGAGCCAATATAGGTTCGGGGAACATCTATCTCGACAGTTGGTGGATAATCAAAATCCAAAGAAAGTGAATGAACTAGCCCTTGAATAGTTGCATCGAGATCCTCAACAATGATGAGATTTTCATCTTGAACAAGATCGCTAAAAACAAAAGCAGGAGCATATTGTGAAAGAAGAATGATATCCACATCAGGACGAACACGACGTATGTTCGTTAGGATATTTTGGTTTAGCTCTATACTCTCAGTCAGGATCATGACACGACTGGCGTTTTTAAACCCAATAATATCATAAAGATTGGGTTTTGCAAATTCTAATTGATTCTCAACAACGTAGATGTCAATTCCCATTAAACTACGGATCCAAAGCAGATCTGCATCTGCAATTAGAGATACTCTCTCTTCATATCCAAATTGGGAAATCATCTCATATAGAAATTGCTCGGCTGGTCTAGAAGTTCCAAAGACATAGGTGACATTTTTCCTAGTGTTAACTTTATCTCGATACTTGGCAATCGGGGATTTGATCATTAATCGAACTATAATTGTAACAGTTCCAATAATCCCTGCTCCATAACGTAAAGTTGTATCATTCCAGATAATACCATCCCATTTTATTAAATTGAGGTGTAATCTATTAGCATCAAAATTAGGGGATCCCAATAACGAATAGACTTCTCTAGGTATGATAGAAAGAGCAAGAGGAACACCCCAGATAATAATAATAAGAGCGAACAATATGAAGACACCAATCCAGAAAAAAAGTATAAATAAATCCTGAAGTGGTAGAAAATATTTAATTTCACGAATAACAAGACGAAAGACCAGTTTTGAATTTGCCCTAATCGTAGTTATATTGAACTTCAATTGACGCATATTATCTCCAAAGGTTCTCTTTGTGCCTTTTGGTTTCTCCTTTTTCTTTTTCTTATCATTCTTGCCTTTTATTGGTTCAGGGGATTTACTCAATAAATGTCACCATTCTTCTCGCGTCAGATCGCGAATTATCTACTGGTTAGAAATTAATTGATATTCAGGGTTAAATTTATTTAAAAAAAATACTTTTTGGATAAGCTGAATCAAGTAGTATTATTCAACTTCCGCTAGAGAAGCAGGTGAACTACCAGCTTTCCAATTGAGCTCTCGTTTAAGTAGATCCCGAATAGCCATTCGAATCGCTTCAGATCGCGAGCTATATACCCCAGCTCGAACCAACTCATCTAGCCCTTCCAAATATGTGTTGGGTGCCTTAAATGAAATTAGCTTCATTATAACAGCGCTCTCTAATTCAATAATTTAATGAGAAAATCGTATTTTGATATGTAATTCAAGTTTAATATTCAACCTATAATGAGTTTAAATTCCTTTAGCTTTTATAAATGTACAGTCTCCAGCTGAAAAAGAGTTAAATATTGCTTCTTTCCATAAGTGTCGTGAAATATGTACTTCTAATTCTTAGTATTAGAACATAGATGATATTATTGTACTCTTCATTTTCCTTTCGTTAGTTGAGAGAAAAAATAATGGATATGAAAAAGGCAAATGCTTTAAATGGATTGAGAGATCCCAAAAAACAAGGTGCTAACATATGACAAATTCTTTCGATGAAGTTAATGCGCAATTAACAGAAATTCAAGAAAATCTTTCACAAGCCGTAAACATTGCAAAAGAGGTTCCTACTAAGCTTAGTCGGTTAATTACAGAGAAGAAGGAATTAAAGGAACAAATGGAAGAAATTAAGAGAGTGAATACTGATCTCAAAAATAAAATTTCCACTCTTGAGCACAAACTTACAGAACAGCGAACCGAGTTTGAGAAGAAACTAGAAACAAGTGAAAATCAAATCGTTGCTATTCAAAGAGAGCTTAATCTTGCTAAAGACGATGTTAATAAGCTTAAAGACCAATTGAAAGCCAAAGATGATCGCATTCACATTCTTGAATCTCAAAATGAAGAATTAAAAAACTCATTAAGACAACAGACTAGCTAAACCAGTAGTTAGAATCTGGGAGCCTAGTATTGTGAAAGTGGCTTTCGTTTCGGACATGCATGGCAATTTAGAGGCACTCACCACAGTTCTTCGAGATATAGATAACAATTCTGATATTAATTTCATTTGTTGCACGGGGGATGTTGTGGGTTATTATCCTCACCCATTAGAATGTATTGATATAGTTAGAAAACAATGTAAACATGTTATCAAAGGGAATCATGATGAGGTTGTAACTGATAAGAATTTTGATAAACAAAAATCATGGTTTAATCCAATTGCGGCAGCAGCACTGACATGGACACGAGAGAAGTTGTTAAAAGCTGGTTCGGGATCTTATTTTCACTATCTTGAGGCCCTACCAATTACTAAGGAGATATTAATAGAAGATAGAAAAGTTCTACTTGCTCATGGAACCCCTGAAAATAAATGGGATTATTTTCTATATCCATTTTGGCTTAATGATCCCCCTCTTGAACAAAAAGTTATTCTTGGTAAATGGCTTAAAAAATGGGATCTAGTTGTCATAGGTCATACCCACCAACCTTTCATCTATAAATATCGAAAAAAGATGGTTCTTAATCCTGGTTCTGTTGGCCAACCACGTGATGGAAACCCTAAAGCTAGTTATGCCGTAGTAGATATTAATAGATCAAAAATCCAAGCAGAAATTATCCGTCTAGAATATGATATCAAAGAAACTTGTAAAGCACTTATACAGGCTGGTTTACATGAATATCTTTGTGAAAGACTACTATCAGGGAATTGAAAGGAAATTTTAATTTTTTTCAATGCCAACATTCATACTTAATATTAAAATCGTATTCAAAACTGTTTTTAATCATTTCTTAATGAATGAAGGCGAAGAGTTTCGGTAAATTTTGTCTGAAAGAGGTTATTTCTTTAGAAAAAACTTAAAAGTCATTTTGTAGATAATTTAACAGAATGAAATTGAGTTTTCTTGCTTAGCAATGACATTTTTTTAGAAATTTCTTGAATTAGAGTATTCGGTGTTAGATTTTGTCTGGAGAATATGATGCAAGTAGTATACAGGTTCTAGAGGGACTTGAAGCGGTTCGGCGTCGCCCAGCAATGTATATAGGAAGCATTGATGAATATGGGCTGCATCACCTCGTTTGGGAGATCGTGGATAATTCAATCGATGAGGCAATGGCAGGTGTATGTGATAAAATATATGTTATTTTGGGGCAAACTGAACATGGGTTTGAATCAGTCACAATCCAAGATAATGGCCGTGGGATCCCAACAGAACCTCATCCTCATTATAATATGTCCTCCCTAGAGCTTGTGACAACCAGGCTACATTCAGGAGGGAAATTTGATCATTCCTCTTATAAGGTAAGTGGTGGTCTGCATGGTGTTGGTATTGCTGTAGTAAATGCATTATCCAGTTGGATGCAAGTCAAAGTCAGAAGAAATGGTAGAGCAATTTTAATGCAAGAGTATGTTCGAGGAGAAACTATTTCTCATGGGTTGATTGAAGTAAAAGAAGTTTGGAAAGATAGGTCGGGAACTCATATAACCTTCATTCCAGATTACGAGATCTTTGAAACTGTCCATTTTCATATTACTACAATTAAAAACCGTCTTCGTGAGCTCGCTTTTTTGAATAAAGGCTTAACTATTACTTTAATTGATAATCGTAAACCAAAAGATGAGATTAAATCTGAGGAAGATACAGAAAGAGAAGATACTTGGATTTTTCACTATGATGGTGGTATTCAAGCATATGTAGAGCAGCTAGCAACAAATCGGACACACGAAGATATTCCTTATTTTGATGAAACGATTGAAACTACTCAAGTTGAAGTAGCTCTGGCATATGACCGTTCAGAGAGAGATTTAATTTATACTTTTACTAATAATATCAACACACGACATGGGGGGACACATTTATCAGGCTTTAAATCAGGTTTAACAAGGGCAATAAATGCCTATGTTTTGAAGAATGAACATCTTATCAAAAATACACATTTAAAGAAAGGATTAAAAGAAAAACGGTCTATATTCACAGGAAATGATGTAAGGGAGGGACTGATTGCCGTTGTTTCTGTTAAAGTCATGAATCCACAATTTGAAGGGCAAACTAAAAGTAAATTAGGTAATAGTGAAGTTAAAGGAATCGTAGAGAGCTGTAGTTATGAAAACCTTCTCAAATTTTTTGAAGAACACCCTGATAGTGCAAAAGAAATAATCGACAAGTGCGAGCAAGCAGCTACTATTCGGATGAAATTCCGACAAATTCGTGAGGCTGTTAAAAAAACTCAAACCAAGGGGACAGGAAAACTGGTCGATTGTTCAGAAACAGATCCAGCAAAGCGTGAACTTTTCTTAGTAGAAGGAAACTCTGCAGGAGGAACTGCAATAGAGGGAAGGTTTAGTGAATTTCAAGCAATTCTTCCTTTAAGGGGAAAAGTGATAAATGTAGAGAAAGCAAGATTGGAGAAGGCAATGCGTAACAAGGAAATTCTTGAGATAATAAGAGCAGTCGGAGCAGGGTATCGGGAAAACTTTCAGATTGAGAATGTTAAATATCATAAAGTCATTCTATTGATGGACGCAGACATTGATGGACATCACATTGTCTGCCTTCTCTTGACGTTTTTCTTTCGCTACATGCCCGAATTAATAGATGAAGGGTACCTTTTCATAGCTCAACCTCCATTATATCGTATTAAGAAAGGCAATAAAGAACTCTATGTTATTTCTGATCAAGAAAAAGACAAACTTGTTGATGAATGGGGGAAAAATGTTGAAATTAGTCGCTTTAAAGGTCTAGGAGAAATGAATCCAATCCAATTACAGGAAACTGTCATGGATCCTAATAATCGTACCTTATTACAAGTCACTCGTGAAAATATTATTGAAGCAGAACAAATTTTTAACATATTAATGGGAGATAACGTGCCCCCACGTCGGGATTTTATCGTAACTCATGCGTTAGAAGCGGAGAACTTAGATATATAAGTAAGGAATGTTAAACGATAATGAGTAGTAACATTAAATTAGTCCCAATTGAAAGGACGATGTCTAAAAGTTACCTAGAGTATTCTATGTCAGTCATTACTAGCAGAGCTTTACCACATGTTCGGGATGGCCTCAAACCAGTTCATCGTCGTATTTTATGGGCCATGCATAATTTAGGATTGGTACACAATAAACCTCCCCGGAAATGTGCCCGAACTATAGGTGAGACCCATGCAAAGTACCATCCTCATGGAGAAACTGCAGTTTATGATGCTCTAGTAAGGATGGCCCAACCTTTTTCCTTAAGATACCCCTTAGTTCAGGGACAGGGAAATTTTGGGAGTATGGATGGGCAATTAGCAGCAGCCCAACGATATACAGAGGCCAGGATGGAAAGAATCACTGATGAGATGCTGAAAGATATCGAAAAGGACACAGTCGATTTCATGGATAATTTTGATGGATTGGACAAAGAACCAGTCATTCTCCCCGCTAGAATTCCTCAACTATTGATAAATGGAGTGATGGGCATTGCTGTTGGGATGGCCACTTCTATGCCCCCACATAATCTTACTGAGGTTTTAGATGGGGTCATTGCAACAATTGAGAACCCTGAAATTAGTATTGATGAATTAATGGAGTATATTCCTGGACCAGATTTTCCTACAGGAGGAGTTATTTTTGGTACATCTGGGATAAAACGAGCATACCACACTGGTAATGGGAATGTCATTTTACGCGCAAAGTATGAAGTTGTAGAGAATAAAGGAAAAACTCAGATTATTGTGACAGAGGTTCCTTATCTTGTTAAACGCCAAGATACTGTAGAACAAAGAGGTTTAGTTGATATAATTGGACGGATGAAAGACTCAGGAAAACTTCCCGAGATTGGAAATGTAAAGAACGAATCAAACATAATTCATGGAACAAAAATAGTCATTAATCTTAAGAGAGCAGCGAATCTTGATTTAGTATTGAATCGTTTGTTTAAATATACCCCAATGCAAATTTCATATTCCATAAAAAACATGGCGCTTGTAGATGCCCAAGTAGGTAATGAAACTCGGTTTAGACCTAAGAACCTCAATTTAAAGGAACTAATAACTCATTTTATTGATCATCGATATGATATAGTCGTACGACGCACAAAATTTGAGCTTAAAAAGGCTCAGGAACGAGCTCACATTCTCGAAGGGAGGAAAATCGTTGTAGAAAATCTTGATGAAATTTTAGCATTAATACGGAGTTCTGAAACAGGACCAAAAGCTCAAGAAGCGTTAATTGCCCAGTTTTCACTTTCTGAAATTCAAGCTAAGGATATTTTATCCCTTCCATTAAGAAGTTTAACTCGTTTTGATCGTCAAAAGATCATCACAGAATATAACGAAATTCTAAAGGCAATTGAGGATTATAAAGCAATTCTGGCGAGCGAAGATCGAATATATGGAATTGTTATTGAGGAAGTTGAAGAAATTAAAGCAAAGTACGGAGATCCTCGACGAACAGAAATCTTGAGAGATGATTCTGATTGGACAGATAAAACAGAAGAAGATTTCATTCCAAAAGAAGATGTTGTGATTACATTAACCCAGAATGGGTACATCAAATCAATATCTGCTGAAGCCTATTCCGCTCAACACCGTGGAGGAAAGGGAATTAAATCAATGGAAATTGGAAAGGATGATTTTCTGAAGGAAATGATTATAGCATCAACTCATGACAGTATCCTTTTCTTTACAGTTAAAGGGAGAGTCTTTTCTGTTCGAGGTTACCAGATTCCCCTGTCTAAACAGCGGGTCACCAAAGGGGTTAATATTGTTAATCTGATAAAATTAGAGAAAGAGGATGAAATTGAAACTCTAATTCCAGTTTCAGAATTTGATGAGAGCCACTATTTAGTTTTAGCCACTAAAGATGGTCTTGTTAAGAAAACTCCACTTGGTGATTACTCAAATATACGTTCTACAGGCATAATAGCTATTCAACTTCGAGATCAAGATATGATTGTAGGTGTTAAAGTCACTGATGGAACTAAAGATATTATATTAGCGACTCAAAAGGGTAAAGCCATACGATTTTCCGAAACTGAAGTTAGAGCCGTTGGCCGAAGCAGTATCGGTGTCTTGGGAATACAGTTAAGACAAAATGACTCTGTTGTAGATATGGCAATTGTAGATGAAACTAAAACATTATTAACCGTATGTGAAAATGGGTATGGAAAACGTACCAAATTCAATCGTTACCGAATTACTCGACGAAATGGAAAAGGTGTGATCAACATAAAAACAAAAGAAAGAAACGGTGACGTTATTTCGGTGAGAAGCGTTGCTGATACTGATGATTTATTGTTAGTCGCGAGTGATGGGAAACTGATTCAAATTCCAATAGAGGACATTAGGACTATTGGTAGGTCCACTTCTGGAGTAACATTAATGCGGTTAGAAAAAGAAAAAGGAGTTACATTGACTTCAGTTGCCCTCTTATCAGAAGGGAAAAAGGTATAGGTGAAATAAATTTGACAAAGGCTGCCAAGAGAAAAAAAGTTGCTAAGGAAAAAGTTGTGCGAAGATCCGCAGCCGATTTCTTCCAGGATAACAAAGCTATAGCTGGTTTCGATAATACAATGAGGGTTGTATTCACTAGTGTGCGAGAACTAGTTGAGAACGGATTAGATGCCGCTGAGAGAATCGGGAATCTTCCAGAAATACATGTCACCATTCAACGATTGAAAAAAGAGGAAATCGCAAAATTACTGAATATTAGCACTTTTGAATCCGATGAGAAAGTGGATTTTATCCGACTAACGGTTCAAGATAATGGGAGTGGCGTTCAAAGTGAGTTTGTCCCTCCTTTGTTTGGTAGGGTATTAACTGGAAGCAATTATGGAGCCCGTCAATCACGAGGCCGATTTGGCCTCGGTGCTAAGATGGTCTTACTAAACGCCATGTCATCTGTCGACCTCCCCTTAATAATAAAATCAAAGTATATCAATGAAGATTTTACTAGTTATCATGAATTAATGATCAACTTAGCAGAGAATGAGCCCATAATCCTGACTCAAAGGGAAATTCCTCAAGAAACTGCAGAAGCGATCCCAGATTCTGGAACAGAAGTTAGTGTTACCTTCACAGGAGCTTGGAATCTTGCCTCTCGTTGGATTAGAGAATACTTTTCTCAATTAAGTATGATTACTCCATATGCGAGCTTTTACATTCAATACCCTGATAGTGACGAACCAATAACAATGGAACGGGTGGTCGAGGAAATGCCTCCATATCCCCAGATAGCTAAGGTTCATCCATGGGGAACTGATATAACTCAATTCAAGAGAGAACTGGCAGTTACACGGAGTGAGAATATGGAAACATTTCTTCAAGATCATTTCCAGGGAATTGGGCCAAAAACAGCCCAGGAATTCTTAGATTTTGTGAAAATAAGTCCTGATAAAAATCCTACCACACTTTCTGCAAGTGACATTAGACGAATAATCCATGAAGGATTTGTAATACCTGATCCTGACCCTAAAAAGCGACGAGAACAGAAATATTTTCCATTTAGAAGACCAAGTGGGGATTCGTTGGCCCCTTTAGGTTGGGAATTACTTGCAAAGGGTATTGAGAAAGAATTGAATCCTCAGTTTGTCCGATCTGCAGCAGGAGATATTTCAGCATATTCAGGGCATCCTTTTATTGTTGAGGCAGCTTTGGCTTATGGAGGACCAATGCTTTCAAGCGAATCAGGTAATCCAAAGATTTATCGCTTTGCAAACCGTATTCCGTTATTATTCGGGGCAGGAAACGACATTATCTCCAAATGTGTTCAAAAGATGGCTTGGAAGAATTATAAAATAAAGATAAATAAATCACCTATCGCTATTGTTGTGTCTTTAGTTTCCTCAAAGATTCCCTTTCCAGAAACGAGTAAAGAGTATATTGCTGATGTGGACGAACTCCGAAAGGAAATAATGAAAGTTTTGAAAAAGTTAGCTCGTGGTTTAAGTCAGCATTTGGGACGAGCGGAACGAGAGCGGAGGGAGAAGCAAAGACAATCCAGATTTGAGAGTGCTGCCCCAAAGGTTCTTAGAAACTTATCGAAAGTACTAGAGGTAACAGAAACTCCATTCCTTCTTCAATCCTCTGAAGAGATGGCAAAGCTCGAAAAAGCATTAGCTTCAGCCGTCCCCCGACTAGTTCGTCGCACATTTCCACCGAGTCCTTTGATTTCAAGTATTGGGGAGTGGTTACCCACTTCAACTTACGTGGCACTTGTTGAACACAATATTCAGACAATATATCAATTTCTTCGAGCCCCAATAGCAGAATTGAGCAATATAACTGGACTAGCAGAAGAAAGAATAGTTGAAATTAAACGTGCAACAGTAAATAGTCAGGAAAGATCAAATAAAGCTCCATCTATGCGTGAATTCGAAATATTTCCTAAGGGAATTGAAGATGATTTTAGTAAATATCGCCAAGTATTACGAATACATAGAGCACTAAATAAACGTTGGATAGTATCCTCCCTAGAATTCTTTGCTACCCCAAAATCTCAACTACGAATGGTCGAGAATTTCCCAGAAAAGCTTATCTATGAAGCAAAACAGAAAGCTATCGATGAAATTTTAGCAGATTATCCTGAAACAGCGTTTAATTTTGAAACAATCCCTTGGATCACTGAAGACATAGAAAAAGGATTAAAATCAGCGAAAATTCACAATATCTTAGATTACATGATAGCTTTTCCTGAAAAACTAGCTAAGATTCCCAATTTATCAATTAAAATCCTCGATACTATAAAGAAAGAAATTCAAGAAGGGATTAAACAAGGGTACATTGATGCAGAGAAGGTAATTGGTGCTGCTACATTTGATTGGATGGATTATCGGGTTACACCACGCTTAAGGGGAAGAAATATCTCGAAAATAAAGGAATTTCTTCAAACACCAACAGAAAAATTGGCAGATATTTCTGAGCTCACAGAAAAACTAATTCTTCGTTCAAAGAAAGTACAGAGCGAAGATATTCTTCAATTAAATGAGGAAAAAGCTTTTTCAAGAGTCTCTGCTCTTGATGAATCAATGCAGCCCGATCTGGAAAGGCTTGGAATTAATGGATTCATAGATTTCCTCCTAATGGAGGAAAACGAACTAAAGATCATTCGTGGATTACTTCCTCGTCTAATATCAATGAAACAGGATGAGATTCAAGATCAGATTGAGCAGGACCATGAAATATTCCCAACCAAAGCTGCTTGGTGGTTAGATTCAGGTTTAGAGACTAGGCTAAAAGGGCTTGGGATAGAAACTGTGTATGATTTTATTCGTTATCCTACTTCAATTTTAATGAAACTAGAAGAAATGGATCCTCAAATTCTAGAAACAATTAAGCGAACATATGGCACACCAGTTCCCCTTTTGACTCCAGAAGAGCATAATAAATTAGAAACAAATAATATCCTTTGTCTAGAAGAACTCGAAGCAGCATTAACTAAGTCTGAACTAAAACCTAAGACGTTTCATACCCAGATAGAAGAATTATTCAATCTCTTGAAATCTCCCGTTTGTTACCTTCCAATTCCAAGTAAGTACTACCACACACTTCATCATATGGGAGTTTCAAGGATAATTGATTTTCTATTATGGCCTGATGCGGATTTACACCGAAAAACCAGCATGTCCTATAAACTTATTGAAAGAACGAAAAGTAAAATATCCGCTGAAGAAATTAGGGATCTCATTGACACTAAAACTCTTCCTGTATCCATATTAGCCAATAACTTAGAGGGAAAATCTTGGGGAAAATTATTCCAAGCAGATCTTAGTGTTCAAGAGCTTTACTACTACCTCCCATATAATGATGATAAAATAAACAAGTTAAATTTATCTAAACGTGAAGTCGAGAATTTAAATACACTTTTTCTAACACCTATTTCGCTTATACCGCAGATCAAACCAAGTTGGATTGCAAGACTCCATGCAAATAACATAAATTCCTTTACTGATCTAGTTACATGGTCAAAGCCCGAAATTGTTGAAATAATCGGTCGTGATGAGAGTTTTGTGGACACTCTGGTGTCAAGCTTCGATACTTTTCTCCCTGGGATGCCTCTTATTGATTTAGGAGTCCTATCCGCTACTGAAATAAAATCTTTGATTTCTAAAGGCTTTTCTACCGTGGAAAGTGTATATTTTTGTGCTCGAAAGGATACTTTTGGTGTAATGGGTGTCAAGTGGAAGAAAATTGAAAGATTCCAACGAATTCTCGAAACACCAGTAGCAATGCTACAACTCCAGAGTAGTACAGATAAAACTGCAATTAGAATTTCACATGATGGTCTTGAGCGATTAGCAAATAATGGAATTGATCAGATAATTAAGCTTATTTATTGGTCACCAAATGATTTGAAGTCAATTCTTAAAATCTCTTTAACCCGTATTGACGAATTAAAGCAATCAGTGGCAATTAAAGAACACGGAATGCCTCTAGAAGCGGTCTGTGGATACAATCGTAAAACTATTTCAACATTATTAGGTTATGGCATTGAAACAGTTGAAGATCTTTACTTTATTGCCTCTGAAGACATGTTAGACGAAGACGATGAGCTGGATTGGAGTTATGTAGAAAAAGCAATGGAAGCTTTAGAACTTCCAGTGACTTACCTCACAGGTATAATTGCAGCTAAATATATAGATAGTTTAGTTAAAAAACGAATTGATACTATAATTCGTTTCCTCATAACCTCTGTAGAAGAACTCTCCGAGATCTTAGAAACACCCCCAGAAAATGTTGAAAATTTAAGAAAGAAAATTAACCTTGTACAGCTACGTGAATCAACTGAAACCTCGGTTTCAATTCTGGAGGGACTACCTCGTAAACAGCTCCAAACTCTTGCTGAGGAACAGATATCAACAATATACGACTTTTTAACAGCACCTGAAGATCAAATAAGTAACACATTGGAGATAGGCCTTAAACAGGTGGTTGCAATGAAGAAAGATCTAAATTTCACTAATATAAAATCAATGAAAGAGGAAAAGATGATTCCCCTTACTAAAGTTTCTCTTTTTGATAGGAATACCATTAGAAAACTTTCTCGTCTAGGTATCGAAAGTTTAGCGGATTTATACTATGTTGCAACCCCGAAAACCTTTGAGGATAGTGATTTAGATTGGCAAATGATACTCGATGCAAAAACCATTCTAGATCTACCAATTGAAATTAGTCCTATCCTTTCGAAAGAAGAAATGCAGAATTTCCGAAAAGCGAAAGTAATTACAGTTCTTGATCTGATGATAGAGTCTCAGGAAGAGCTCGAAAACCGAACACAAATACAAGTAACTAGAATAAAAGCCATTCAAGATTCGATCAATATTTCAGCAGTTATAACTCTCTTAAAACGATTAACAATCGAAAAACTTAATTTTCCCTCTGATTATCTAGCAAAACTTCAACGTGAGGAGATTAAAACTGTTTTTGAGCTTTTAACTAGTTCTAAAGAGGGCCTTTACCTAGTTAAAGAGGGAGAAAAAACGATACGGATCGATCGAGAAAGATGGACACGGATATTTTCGATTTTGGATATACCTTTGAGTTTAGTTTTTGGATCAGATCGAGAAGAGGTTAAAAAATTAAAACAAAAACGAATAGAGACGTTACAAGACGTTTTTTCAACTTCATCAGAGCGAATTGAAACGATATTAGAAATAAATCCCTCAGAATTCTTTGCTGAATTAAGTACACTAAATTTCAATGAAATAGAACAATTTCTAATTATTCCGATATGTTTTATCCCTAGAATAACCTTGGAATGGATTTCCATTCTCAGAGAACATTCGATGAATTACATTGGAGACTTATTTGATAAAAGTGTCAGAGAACTTGCAGAGAAAACTGGAACGACCGCACCCAAAACTAGGGCGTTGGTAACAGGAATTAGGATGCCTGAAGTTATTAAAAAGTTAGAAGATGAAATAATTCCACTCAATAATTTTTCAAACCTGATTCCTGCTAAAATCATTTCAGAGTTAGATAAGCAAAACATAACTTCAATACAAGAGTTTATATTACACGACCGTGAAGAATTCAAGAAAAAAGAACTTGAAAAGATAAATGAAATTCTTGATAGTCCGATTAATCGATTATCTGAGGAGCTACCATTGAGTGATTTGCGGAAACTGTCACAAAATGGTATTTCTACCATTTCTGATTGGTTATTTACCCCTAATGGCATTCTAACTAAACTTTTAGGTATGGATGTTTCTAAAATAGCGTCCTTAAAAACAGATTTTGACTTTGAGGCAGCAGGTGAAATAACTGAGGCTGATACTCCTCTAAAAACTTTCATTGAGTCAGGGTATTTAGATTTTGAAGAAGTTGAGAAACATGGAATTCGAGTTCTTGAAGATCTTCTATTTATTGACTTAGAAACAGTACCTGTTTCTGATCAACTGAAATCTCGCCTAGCAAACTTGAAAGATGCCCTTAATTCATCTTTGGCTTATTATAGCTTACTCCCTCCGCAATATGTTACCCCACTAGCGTTTAATGGAATAACTTCAGTAACTCAACTGATCAAAACAGAATTTTCTCAGCTAGAAGATACTTTAGGAATCATAGATGAAGAAGAATATAACTTAGCACGGAATTCAATTAATCTAGTAGATATAATAACTCATAAAAAGACTGATACAGAATTTAGGGTTAAATTATCGTCACTCAGAGCATTTACCTCAAAACAGTTAGTACAAATTACTGGATCGGGAATTGATAATGTTGTCGATTTATACTTCCGCTTGGATACAGAACGACTAGCAAAGTCTCTTATCAAACCTGTTGAAGCTGTAAAGCGGGTATTAGAAAAACCTGTTGCTATTCTACCGACTGTACAAGAGAACTTTCCGCATAAGATTCCCTTATTATATAATGCAGGGATAACTTCCACAATAGAGTTTCTATTCTGGCCTAAAGATGACTTGGCAGAATTACTTGAAATAAAGAGATATGAAATATCCCAATATCGAAAAATAGACCTTAGTGCTTTGAAACGCAAAAAGAGTTTGGGAACCCCTATTGAGAATTTTGTTAGAATTCCTGAAGAACACATCGCTACTTTCCATGAAATGGGGATTGACAACATTGAGGACCTTTACTTTCATCTAAAGAGATATAACTTCATTCCAGAGGAATATGTCCCATCACGATTAATAAAAGCCTGTATTCACGACTTAGAAAGTCCAGTCGTCCGGTTAGCAGGTTTACCTATTCCTGCGGCTCAGGAACTAGTCCAAAAGGGGATAAATCGGATAATTGATTTTCTTTATTGGCCTGATGATGATTTAAAACGAGTATATGGCTTATCAGCAGCAAAAATCAAACAAATCAAAGCTAATGTCAGATTAAGAAGAAAAGCTGACGTTGTTGGACGATTAGATGCATACATGGCAAAGGATTAGGATGGATTAGGTTGTCTAAACAGTTATTAAAGATGATTATTGAAGATTATTCGTTCACCAATAAGGTGATCAAATCTGATATCGAAAAAGATGGGTCTCTCGCCGCTATTAAAACGATTATAAAAAAGGAGCTAGGTTTAAAAGCGATACAACCATTTTTAATCTTTTTTGGCCCTAAGAAAACGAAGCGTTATGAAGAACTCAAAAAAACGAATCTTAATTTGTTGTGGCAACTAGCAGAGTCAGAGGAGGTAGTATTACAAGTCCGACGAAAGGTTGATCTATCAAAAGTTAAGGAGCTACGAAAACATATGATATCTCAAGATATCGATTTGCCTGTATCAGTTCTTAAGGTAGATAATGTAGCTCCAGAAGAAACAAATACCCGATTACAGGCTGTTGCAAGGAAATTTCTTGAAGAAATAGCTGAGGATCCCAAAGGAGCCGCTTTTAGGATACCAGCTCGCAGTTCAGAAAATGTAGGGTATGATAATAATTCTAAAATGGTTCTCTTGGGAAGTCATGTCGTTGATAGGCAGTTTCGCCATCTTAGCAGTGTCAAGAGTGTTGTACAGCTAACAGGTCTGATGCGTTATGTGAGTGAAATTCTTAAAACAGAAAAGCATGCAACAAAACGTCATTTGTTTTATCGGGATGTTAACTTATTTGAAAATCAACGAGTGTCAGACGGGTTAATTGAAGACTTGGGGGCATTACTACGGGTGTCTCGAAATTCATTGAATGTAATTGCATCTGCTAAGGGGAAAGTCATCGGTAGAATGTCTTTTACTGAAGGAGGGGATCGAATAGATTGCACTCAGGGCTTAGGAGGGCATGCCATTACCCCAATGTTGGACCAGGTTGATAACATTGAGAGTGATGCCGAGTTCGTATTAGTCATAGAAAAAGATGCGGTTTTCCAAGATTTAGCTGAAGATAAATTCTTCAATTACCTCCCATGTGTTTTGATAACTGCTTCAGGCCAACCAGATATGGCCACCCGCATGTTTATAAAAAGAATTCACGAAGAGCTCCAAATTCCAATCTTGGGGTTCTTAGATGCTGATCCTTATGGTCTAGACATTCTCAGAGTCTATTCAATTGGGAGCAAAGCCCTTAGTTTTGAAAGTGTTGAGTTAGCTGTTCCTGATATTCGGTGGCTAGGATTATTGCCCTCAGATATCAAGGAATATTCAATACCAAATTCTGTACTAATTAGAATGACAGAAAATGACATGAAGCGAGCTGAAGATCTACTTCAAGAGGATTTTGTGAAATCTCGCCCAGAATGGGAAAAACAGATTAAAATTATGACTGAAACTGGAAAAAAGGCGGAAATCCAAGCACTTGCAGGGAAAGACTGGCGATTTATGACTGGTACCTATCTGCCTACAAAGATCGACTCTG
>JBHLPG010000235.1:0-6294 GCA_048939725.1 Promethearchaeota archaeon
ACCCCAGCATCGCCAGCGTCAGGCTGGTCGACTACAAGGTCCGCATTCTGGAAGAAACAATCGGTACCAGCGCCCAGATTCATTGATGTGTTCTCCCCCAATGCTAGCTACTGTTCCTTCTTTTAAGGCTCCACCTTTCGCTCTTTTTCCCGTTTCTAAATTTACTAAATCACCAAGCTTCACAAACTGCCATGTATCTGATTGAATGTTGCTATTTCTATCCAATTCTTTGAAAATGTTTTTACTAAGATCTTGAAAATCCCTATCCAATTCTGGTAACTTAGAAATTCTTGTAATTACTTTTCTGATATCAATCGCTTCCTCCTCATCTATGTTTTCTACATATAAGGGGATATTTAGGTTATAATCTAAATTTATAATTTCTTCGTTGGAAACAATCTTTGAAAAGTCTTTGATTGTAGAGAAAGACTCATAGGCTGATACAATCTTCTTAATGTCTGTTTCTCTTAATATATTTTGAGATCTTTCTTCCTTATAACAGTTATATGCATCAATGAACAGAATTTGTCCTTTTTGAACAGATCTCTTATTTTTATTGATTATAATAATAGCTGCAGGAATGGAGGTGCCATAAAAAAGATTTGGAGGTAATCCTACAACTGCTTCAATTAAATCATTATCAATTAGTGCCTTTCGAATCAACTTTTCAGCTCCCCCTCTAAAGAGAATCCCATGAGGTAAAATTACTCCTAATCTCCCATCCTCACAAAGCGTAGCTAACATATGTTGTAAGAAAGCTAAATCGCCATAATTTTTTGGTGGGATACCGAAATCAAAACGATTATAATGATCATTTTGAGCTATCTCAGCTCCCCAATTCGATAACGAAAATGGAGGATTTGCAATAACAATATCAAAAAGCAATAATTCATTGTCTTTAATTAATCTAGGATTTCTGATGGTGTCACCTTTTACAATCTGAGCATCTATGATACCATGAAGAAACATATTCATTCTACAGATTAGCCAAGTATAGAGGTTTTTTTCCTGGCCAAATAACTTTAAGCTTCTCCAATCGTCACCATTCTTCTTAAGATATTCCACACATTGAATGAGCATACCACCAGATCCTATTGTGGGATCTGCTATCCGTATTCCTTCTCTAGGCTGAAGTAATTCCACTAGCAGCTTTGAAACCATATTTGGTGTATAAAACTCCCCACTCTTCTTACCCGCGGATTCTGCAAAATGAGCAAGTAAAAATTCATAGGCTCTCCCTAGGATATCTGGATCTGCTAAATCCTTATTACGAAGTCTGTATGTATTAAAATGCTTAATTAATTGATCTAATGTTTCATCAGTTAAACGATCACCGATATTAAATCCAATTCCACTTAAAATTCCTTTCAAAGACGGATTATGTTCTTCTATGGCCATACAAGCTTCTTGGATTGATGTCGAATCGAGTAAACTCCAACGAGCTTCAGGAGGGATAAAAATGCCAAAATCACTCTGATCTGCTGCTGAAGTTAATTTAGCATTTTCTAATTCTTCTTCAAATACGTCATTCAACCGTTTCAAAAATAATAAACCGAAAATAAAATGTTTATATTCTGAAGCATCAACACTTCCTCTTAGAATATTTCCCGCTTCCCAGAGATGTTTTTCCAGCTCCTCCTGGGTCAATTTTATTCCTAAAAAACGATGTAGCTTATCTTGATACTGCTTTTCGGGCATTTAACTTAAAATTCCTTCTAGTTTCGATATATAGTTTTTTCAAACGAGTGTTTTTAAAAATATCATAAGGAACATGAGAAGAAAATAATCACCTTTGAACATGAAATTGTGACCAGTTATGACCATAAATCATAAGATCAAACAAGAACCGTTCTACTTAGCTTCAGTTGATATACTCCAAGGGATTTCTTTATATTTTGTGGTAACATTTCATACTTTACTTTGGTGGGATCATTTTATTGATTCAAAATGGCCAGATGTTTCATTTTTTGTTTCAGTATTCATGGCTATGGCCATGTTAATCCCCCCTTTGTTTTTTTTTCTTTATGCTTTCAATGTGGTCAATTCTCTTTTAAGAAGAAAAACAAAATCAGAGCAAAAAAACAGTAGAACTCGATTATTAAAACGAACTTTCCTTTTCTTCTTAATTGCTGAATTTGGAGAAGCATCAACAGCATTAGTAAATAATCCTGAATATTTAATCAATTTTTTACTCACTTGGGAACTATTTCACCTATTTTCGTTCTCTACGATCTTTCTTTTAGGAATATTTGAGATAGCTTGGAAATTAGAGGAAATTAAGAACTACGACTATAAAAAAGTGAGTTTATTCACTTTATCCATCATCTTGGTAAGCATTCTAGCTGTTTTCTTAGTAATTCATGACTACACAAGTAGCCAAGGATTTGGACGAATGTACATAGATTTGACAATTGATTCATTTCTTTCACGAACAATATTTGAATATGGCCAAAATCCTTTAATCCCTTGGCTCATTTTTCCAGTTATTGGGGGGATTACAGCCATCTATTTTGATTTACCTCATAATAAAATACCAGAAGTCGCAAAAAGGGGAAGATCGACATTACTAATTGGGATTTTTTCCATAATTCTCGGTATTTGGTTTTTAGGGATAGAAAGATACATTTCAACCCCAGTTGCTTATCCTGCATCGTCTTCGTTCTTATTCATTGCCATAGGAATTGTAATACTATCTACAACACTTTCTATTCTTTTCATTGATTTAAACACGAATAAAATGCACTATAAAACTGTCATCAGGGTATTCCAGCCTCTTATTCTGATAAGTAAGATAACCTTGACGGTTTTTATTGTTCACAATATTGCTTTCATCATCCCTCCTAATCTCCCTATTTTAGAGCTGTTAATTTCTTCTGAAATAGCCACATTTATTCTTGGATTGCTTTATTCATCATTTTTTATTCTTATAGCATTTATCTGGCAAAAATGGAACTTCAAGTATAGCTTGGAATGGATGATCTTACAATTACAAAAGTCACAATGGCGTTGGGGGCAAAAAAGAGGAGAATAAAAAATAGTAAAAAAGTGTACTACATCGTGATTACCTTATTAAAAACGAGTATGGAGATTTCATAGACCTATATAAACGAAGTGAGTTTTATATTGGATGGTTTTATATAACAGGAGTGGGAGGATATCTAGTGAGGGTATGCAATCAGATTTAATGGATAATTCTGCTTCTATCATTGAGCATCCGAATATCAATGGACACGAATTGTTGCTTTTTGAAGCGGACATTGCTTGGAATGTTATCAAAGGTTGGGTTATGAACCAATATCTTGATCAGAAGCAATTATTAGTTTATGATGGGAAGTTAATAAATCAAGTATTCCTTGACGACATTGTTCAATCCAATGATGATGAATTTTTCTATCAAAAGCCTATTAGATTTTACTCAGTGAATACTATTATTAGGTTAATTGATCAGGAACGACATGAAACTGTTCAAGAAATTATTCGCAACCAAATATGGGAAGCAATTAAAAAAGAAGATATGGTAGGAATAAGCTATATTTTTAATTTCCATGAACAGATTCAAACAAATAAAGAGGAAATCCTCCAATTTGAGAGAATTTTGAAAGATCTATTTCAGAATAGATTTGGCTTTCCAATTGATTGTTGCTGCCTATACCCATCTTCTATTGATGTTCTAGACTTTGCTGAACTTGTAGATATTCACGAAGGATACCAAATATTTGACCAATTTCAAAAACAAAGATTAAAACACCACCCTTTCACAGATCAAGACTTATCAAAACCATATATTGACCCTTCTACAATATCATTTGATAGTTCTCTCCCTTATATAGCTAAACGAGCGCTTTCAAAGGCTAATTCACCCTTTTACTTTTATCAAGGGGGAAAGATCATCGGAGAAGCAAATGATCTTGAAAGCTTCTACAACCAATTAAAAAATGTCTCACTCGATGTTTTTTGTTTTCACTGCTACCGGATTAGTCGTTCTACTCTTGCTGGAAGGAGTATCTCTCCCAGTCCCAGAAGTGATATTGCTCTATGGATTGAATATTCGATTGGAGATACACAATTGGCTCATCAAATTTACAACACTGTAAAACATTCCCTCAGTGATCGAACAAAAACTCTTGAAGCTGGATCGAAATTTACCCGATTGACAATAAAATCTGCCGTTTTAAAATTAATTAAGTCAAGATTAGATGTCTTTTCCAGAGAAAATTTCGAGTAGATTTGATTTTACAACTGATATGGCACTCCTGAGGGAGCAATCTTGATATTGAGAGCTTTTTTGACCAAACAATAGGAACGCTTGAAAAATCCTAACCATTTATCCATATGATTTTCTCTATAGTGCTTATAACCTAAGAACAGGTAAAAATTCTTCCTTTCGTCTTTTGGTGCTATTACTTCAATTCGGTTCACAGCAAAAATAACAATTTCTTCAACAATCCGCATGAGAGAACTCCCAATTCTGTTTCTTTGATATTGATTATTTACTGCAACACTGATAACAAAAGCATGATGTTCCTGAATCATAAAAACAACTCCCCCCAAGATTTCCCCATGCTCAGCTTTTGCTACTAAACATAAATGATTTTTTTTCAATCCATGATAGAAATTGGGAATGTCAAACTGTGAAAATATCTTCGTTAGCTGCTGAAAATCACTTTCAGATCCTAAATTTCTTATGCTGTATCTTGGGATTTGCTTTATCTTGAAAATCTCCCTGCGAATTGTTTTAATTAAATTTATACAAACTTTTCTATTAAAAAATTTCCTTATCTACCCGTTTTGAGAATTCGTTTTAAATATATTAACGATTTGAATTTTATTTGAAATTTCAAATCTATTAGAGGAATATTTCATGAAATCAATTTATTTCGAGAAAAAGGGAAGCGCGAATACAGTTGAGACATTAAAACATGCGTATAATGCCGCAAAAGAAGAGCGGATAGACACAATTGTTGTGGCGAGTACAGCAGGTGGTTCAGCTCTTGAAGCAATCAAAATTTTTGATGAATCTTTCCAACTAATTATTGTTACTCACCATGATGGTTTTCGAGACATTGGGAATGAGTTTCCAGCAAGTATACGAGATGAAATCCTTCAGAAGCGCCCCAATACGATGTTCCATACAGGTACGCACGCTTTTGCTGGTTTAGAACGAAGTTTTCGTCTAACACACCAAACAATGTTACCTATTGAAATTATAGCCATTACCCTTCGAAAGTGCTTTGGTGAAGGGACTAAAGTTTGTCTGGAAATGACAATTATGGTTTCTGATGCAGGTATCATTGATACAACCAAAGACATAATTAGTATTGCAGGAACTGGCAGAGGTTGTGATACTGCTTGGATTGTGAGACCTTCCTATTCAAACAAACTCTTTGATCTGAAAATGAAGATTCCAATCTGTAGGCCAAGGAACTTTTAATCTCGCAAATTAAAAGAAAATTGTCCATCCTCTCTTAATCATATTGTTGCATCATCATGAGAAGTTGAAATGTAGCGGCTTCCTTTTGTTGCATTGATTCCTGCATATCTGTTTGTGTGTAATCATGAAATCCTTTTCCACTTTTTATACCAAGCTCTCCATTTCTTATCATTTGCTCTAAAAATGTGGGAGGTTCAGTTGAACGATCCAAAGTAGGATAAAGATAAGAAAGAACATTTTGAATGGTATCTAATCCCATAAGATCGACCATCTCAAACACTTTCATGACAGGTAAGCGTAATCCCAAGCCATATCTCACTGTTGTTTCTAAATCTGGTACTTCCATAACTTCTTCATCTAATAAGTGCATCACTTCTCTAAATAATGCCGCTTGTAATCTGTTATGGACATAACCAGGAATGTCCTTCTTAACCAAGACTGGACGCTTATTCACGTTGGTTAGCAGCTCTGTTATAATTTGTACAGTCTGATCCGATGTTTGTTCCCCTTTAACTACTTCAACAAGAGGCATGAGAAGGGGAGGATTCATGAAATGTGTTCCAATACAATTCAAAGGACGTTTCGTTGCCCTAGCGATTTGAGTAATACTTAATCCAGATGAATTTGTCGCTAGGATAGTTGATGGAGGTGTAAGGGTATCTAATTGTCCAAAAATAGCGAGTTTTAGTTCAAGCTTCTCTGGAACAGCTTCAATAATAAGATGTGAGTCTGCTAAAGAGTTAATATCAGTGTTTAGATGAATCCGATTACGAGCCATCTCAAGATCAGAAGGACTAAACAAACCCGTATTACTAACTTTTGTAAAATCTACCTCCATCCTTGACTTGGCTTTCTCTAACTGA
>JBHLPG010000236.1:0-6222 GCA_048939725.1 Promethearchaeota archaeon
ATTTGTTTATATGGGATGGTTTTCATCTAAATAAAAAGGGGTATGAGATCTGGAAGGCAGTCATAAAATCCATTCTCATACAAGATTTCCTCAGCCCAGATTAACTATTTATGAGAATGTCGTCAAATGTGGATTTGAAGACATAAATTGCTAAACAATAACAAAACATAGAAAAATGTTCTATTTCAGTCTATTCTTACTTTCTTTTGCTAAGACAATAACTATATATAGGATTAATGATTATAATTGAAAAAGAACTGTTTAACAGTCATAATGAGACAATGAAGACACATAAGGGCTCTTTAAAAGCTATCCCATCTTATCAAAGCCCTTATTCATTTCTCATTACAGACGATCTAATCAAAATAGCTTATTTCCCTTTTCCTTTTTGCACATTGTTTCATTATCAAATTGGAAGTGACATAACTGAAGAATGAAGTTAATCCTCAAACACCAGTTGAGATAACCCGAGAATCCGTTCGCTTACATTATATTGATTGGTTACGAGTACTAGCTATTCTAGGAGTTTTCCTATATCATGCAGTTCATCCCTTTGATTTAACTTATTGGCATGTCAAAAATAATGAGTTAAGTTTGGAATTAACTATTGCTCTTGTTTTCTTCTCACTATGGGGAATGCAATTATTTTTCTTGTTAGCTGGGGCAGGTAGTTGGTTTGCATTACGTCACCGTAGCAGTCAACAATACGTTGAGGAGCGTTTCAAGAGACTTCTCATTCCTTATGTTGTTGGAGTCATCCTGTTCTCACCTATCATGCTTTATTTAGAATGGTACTTCAATACTCTAAAAGGATCTCTTAGTGGATCATTTCTCGATTTTGTCCTCAATCGATATGCTGGTTTTAGTCCAAGGTGGTTTGGAGCATTAGGTTATCATCTATGGTTTCTAGGCTTTCTATTCTCATTCTCTATACTTGGGCTCCCTTTATTCCTTTGGCTTAAAGGTAATTCAGGTAAAAGGGTTCTTTCATGGCTGACAAAAATTTCTGCTTATCGTGGAGGAATTCTGATGTTTATTTTGCCCCTTTTATTAGTTCAATTGATATTTCGTCCTTTCTTCCCTCTTGAGCATGACTGGGCTGATTTTTTTTATCAATTTAGTTTTTTTCTAATTGGATTCATCCTATTCGCTGATGAGCGCATTATGAAGAGTATTCGCAGAGACTGGTTAATCTTTTTGATATTTGCACTGGGTTCTACCATTATTCTTCTGTTAATGTTCGAAGTGGGAGACCCTTTCGCTTGGTCCACCACTCCTGGTATTCCTGAATTCTACCTTGTCTACATTTTCGTGACTACAACTAGTTGGTGTTGGATCAATTTTATTCTGGGTATTGGCATGTATTTTTTAGATTTTAGCAACACTTGGCTTCAGTATTGGAAAGAAGCAATTTTGCCATTTTATCTAGTCCATCAACCAATTATCCTGATTATATCGTTTTTTGTGGTACAATGGGACGCTAGTATCCTAATCAAGCTTCCTGTGGTTGTTTTCAGCTCGTTCATCGTCTCTCTTTCGTTTTTTGAGGTTATCATCAAACGAATAGAGTTCTTAAGGCCATTTTTTGGTATGAAAGCCAAAAAAATTGATTAAAATCATCTATAAATCTTAGAAAATCCAGAAAAGGAATCTTTCTCCATAGCCATAAGATATTATCTATTGAAAATAGAAATTGAGTGCTTTAGATGACATTAATTAACAAAAGACGACTTGAAGCCATATAATTAGATATTGGAACATTACAAAGAGTTGGATCAAGTTTAGACTTATGAACAATCATTGAGGAAGTTGTCAAGAATTTATCGCCATTACTCTTCTGGAGGAATATCTAGTGAATCTTAGACAAAATAAGGGTAATTCTAATGGATTTCCTGCTGCTCACACACGAATAATTGTTCATCACACTTGGAATTATGTTAGGGATCTCTGGGATGGTCCATGGTTTTGAGTTAGAGAGCCCTTGATACAGATAGAATATCCATTTAAGAATCTCAATTAGAAATTTAGCATCACAAACAGTGTTGGATTAAAGAAAGCATTTTCAATCTAATCGGTGGTTGTAAATTACATTGATCAAGTAAATTTTGATTTGAAAAGATAATATCCGTTAAATTATCCCCAATTATTTTGCCTTTATTCATAGCCAGAACTCTATTCGCAACTGAATCAACTAAATCCATGTCATGAGTCACTAATATTATTGTAGCGTTTGACTCTTGATACTCATTAAGCATCAGTTCCATAATTCCTTTCAATGATGTAGGATCTTGACCCGTTGTTGGTTCATCTAAGACATATACTTCTGGATTCATTGTTAATGCACTAGCTACAGCGACTCTTTGTTTTTGTCCCATTGATAGCTTTAAAGGATCACCTTCAGTATATTGTTCTAATTTCACTTCTTTTATAGATTTTCGTGCTTTCTCATTAGCTTCCTCCCTCTTCATGCCACAATTTCTAGCTCCATAAGCGACCTCTTTAATGACGGAAGCATTAAATAGTTGATAATCTGGATTTTGAAATAAAAATGCAACTTTGTGTGCTAATTTGGCTGCAGTGAGTTTTCTAGAATTAATTCCGTCAATAACTATATTTCCAGTTTCAGGTTTAATCAATCCAATGACGTGCTTTACTAATGTCGATTTACCAGCACCATTATTTCCAACAATTGCTATGAACTCCCCTTTATTTATTGAAGAAGTAATATTTTCTAATGCAGAATAGGCTTGATTACGATATTTAAATGAAAGATCATTAAAATCAATTAATTTTTGATCTGTTATCAAATTAATTCGAGAAGTTTTTTTCAAAAATTGGATTAATTGGCTTTTTTGTTCAATCGAAAGGATTGGTATAAATTTCTTTAATTCAGGAAATGAGTATGGTAAATTATTTTGTTGTTCTGGTGTTAAAGTTATTTTAGAACAATAATCATAGATTCTAGGTGGATGTAATCCTATTCTTTCTAGTGATTTTCTGTGAAAAATAGATCTAGGAGAACCTTGATCTACTATTGTTCCATTATGCATTAGAATTATTTGATCTGGCCGACAATGATTGAATACTTCGTTAATCTTATGTTCAATTAAAATAATCGTTTTTCCTTCTTTTTTGAAAGAAGCAACGTGATCCAACACCTTGCTAGTATTGTACGGGTCTAAGTTTGATGTAGGTTCATCTAAAATGATGATTTTGGGATCCAATGATATCATTGCTGCAAGAGCTACTAATTGCTTTTCTCCCCCACTCATACGTGTTGAGTCAGCTTCAGCGTAGTCCCTTAAATCAAATCTGTCTAGAAGGTATGCAAGTTCTGTATCTATTTCTTTTCTTGATTTACCCTGAAATTCTAATGTCAAAATAATTTCGTCTTTAACCCTTGAGGTTGCCAATTGAGATTCAGGATCTTGAAGTAGCATACCAACTAAAGAAGCCATATTTGCTACTTTTTCCTTTAATGGATTTTTACCAAATACATTAATGGATCCATTAACAACCGCTCTTGAATGATGGGGTATTATTCCATTTATTAGTAAAGTCAGAGTACTTTTACCAGAGCCTGATGGACCAGAAAGGAGAGTTAAATCACCTTCCTTTATTTCAAAATTTATATCAAAAATTTGAGGTTCTTTTGTGCGTCTGTACTTACATGAGACATTCTCAAAACTAATTTTATTCAGAATAATCGTCTTCCTTCAGATCAATCCTAATTGTGAGAAAACGGTATAAGTCAGAGTAGTAGTTGGATGCATTGGAGAAAACAATAAGGATAAGTAAATAGAGATCGTTAATTGGATTATCATATAAAATATAAGAAAATGATCAAGTTTTTTAAGTTTAGGAGTAATATATGATGTTTTATTTTTTACTGTAGGATTAATACCACGTGATTCTAATGCTTTGCTTGTTCTATCAATACTTCCTGTTAATAAAATCAAAAGAGGAATAAGAATTGCTTTTAATCCTCTTAAAACCGATCTCAACCCTATTTTTTCCAATTCCAATCCTCGCGCTCGTTGCGAATCTATCACGTTATTAAGATGAAAAGCAATGAGGGGAACTGATCTGAATGATAAAAAAGTGAGAATACTTAATGTTGGGCCTCTTCCAGCAGTCATTTCTATTGTTTTTGTTGTATGAAGGGTCGAAAGGACAATAATAGCCACAGAAGCCGTTAAAAATCCAATTGCAACACTCCTAGCGAAAAAGAAGAAGTAATGAGCTTTAGTCATTCTATAAACCATCATAGCATAGTTTAAAGAAGAAAAGAGAAATGTTGTTATAATTAAGGTGAATGTAAAAATAACTAAGGCTTTATTACGTTTTAGTTTAGTGAAAATAGGTGAGCGGAGGTGAATAATCCACACAATTGTTGAAATTAGAAGATAAGTTGTGAATATTGCATCTAAAGAAATAACTGCTGTGATAATAGTGAGGAGTATCCATAGAACTTTAACTCGAAAATCTATTTCATAAATTTTACCTTCGCCATCCAGATAGGCTATAATGTCATCAATTGACGAAACCATATGCTGGATACTCACTATTATCACATATAGATTATACTAACACTGCTTCAGGTTTCCGTAGATATCTAAACCAAATATATACACTTGTAAAGGCAACAATTAGAATTGGAATCATTATTAGTATCGTGTATAAGATTGGAATAGAAATAATGCCAATTATAAGTATTGGTATTGTTAAAATTGCTCCAATGAGAGTCAATGGTCCACTAAGATTAATACGTTCCATTTTGTAGACGAAATAACTGCTAATAAGAAGAAGAATAGCAAATGCAACAATCACAATGAAAAGTACTGGATTATAGACGTTAAATGTTGCTCCTTCAAATTCGAATGATGGAGATAGGAATATAACTGAAGCCCATGCATAAAATAATGCTGTGAACGAGATAACCTGTAGAGCAGTATGTTTGTTTTGTTCTTGAAGACTTGGAGGTTGATAATCATCTTGGAACCATTTTAGATCACTATATTCTACAAAAGGTTCCCAAATCTGGTCAACTCTGATAATTACTTCAACTATAATCCCATAAATGACATTGTTGATCATTGAGAGAATTAGGTTTAAAACAACTAATAATGGTACAACTAAAGTGGTGTAGGCATACCACATGTGTAACAAACCGAATGTCCAAGTTGTTATGAGGATATTCATGAAAATTAAGTACATAGGCCGTAAGGGTTTTTCTGCATTGACGTATATCGAGAATGTTCCTATAATTATACAGAAAAAAGCGTTTGAAACGGGTCCAGTCCAATCTCCTTGAAGTAAAAATCCTTTACTACCAGTAATTAATCCAGAAATTCCTCCAACAAAAGGGCCATATCCCATAGCTAAGAGGAAGGCTGGAAAGAGATGTAAAGAGATATGAGTCACAAGTGGCATGGGTATCTGAAAAAAAGATAATACAAAACCCAAAACACTGAATACAGCTATTCTTGTAAGAACTCCAACGTTTGTAAGACATTCATAAGTCTTATGCCTATAACCTATTAATAAACATACAATCACAACTGCTAGAGTCAGTATAATGCCTAAAATTAGCACTAGTTCTGATGGGATTATCTCCCATAATGTTACTTCTTGATTTACAGCCATTTTATCACCAAAATAGGGGTTTTTAAAAAAAAATGAAAACAAAAATTAAAGTATCAAACCGTTATTAAAATGCTTTTCATCATAGTATTATGTTGAATTCTACCAGGATTGGCCAATGATCTGATGGATACGTGCCTTTCTCTCCTCCACTATTGTAGTGAATAACATTTGCGTTTAAAGCTTGAATAGTACCGACAGATACAAATATAAAATCAATAAATCTCTTAGTAAAATCATATATATTTCCAGTATAACCGTGATATGTAATCAAACGATCAATTGAATTTCCTATATATCCTTCCTTAAAACTATCTTTCATCTTAAGTTCTATTAATAATTTTTGATATTCTAGACTAGTTCTAGTGAAATTGAAATCCCCTAATAAAATAATTGGTCGTTTAAACAATAAAAGCTCCCTTTTAAGGACTTGGAGGCTTTTTAATCTAGTTTCTTGGTATCTCTCATCAAGATGTGTATTTGCTATAATCATGGGGATGGGATTCTCAAAACTAACCCAACTACAAATTCTAAAACAACATCCTTTCCATGATTTACTAGGTATTGATGGGGTTTCAC
>JBHLPG010000237.1:0-6205 GCA_048939725.1 Promethearchaeota archaeon
GATTAGTGGAACTCATGTTATCGAAAATAGAAAGTCCAAATTTCCATTCTACTCCACAGGTTAATTACCTCTTTCAAATTCTATTTAAGTACCTTGAATCGAACTCAACCCCAAGAAACCCTTTTTTTAATTTAAATTTCTTAATTTAAAGATTAGTGGAACTCATGTTATCGAAAATAGAAATCATAAAATATCAGTTGAAGTTCTTTAATATTTGGCCCCCTAAACATGTTTATTTTTTAAATGGATGGATATTAACGTTTACTGGAGGTACTACTGGTCGATCGAACTCTGTTTTGCCTATGAACTATATTGGTAGCAATTTGAGTGAAGATATTGATTTTGTAGAATCTGCTTATAAGAAATATAATTTACCAGTGAGATTCAAACTATCAAACTGTTTTAATCCTCCAGAACTAGAAGAAGAATTGATAAAACGGGATTACATGTATAGTGACTATTCTATAAAGACAATGGGTTCAGAAATTCGAGAAATTAAGACTAAACTGGATGAAGAGATCGTTTTTATTACTTCCGAAGCACAAACTCCAGAATTTTCAAATTTTTTAACCCAGTTCTCGTTGATTTATACTGAAGATCAAAAAATCATGCTTGAGATAACACAACGAATTAGAATACCTAGAAAACAGTTTATTTTAGCAAAGAAAGAGAACACTGTTGTTGGTTCTATTATGGCTATTTTAGATCCACAAAGATATCTGTATCTTGCTGAATTGTTTGTTCACACAGATTTCAGAAGGCAAAAAATCGGACTTTCTTTAGTAACTAAAGCAATGGAATGGGCAAGGAATCGAGGTGCAACTAAATGCTGGCTTCATGTTGAAAAGGATAATACAAAGGGAATCGCGTTATATGAGAAGCTTGGTTTCCAGAATTGGTATAGCTACAATTACTTGATGAAGCAATAACTGTGTTTAAGAAAAAAATGGATATTCTGTTATTAGGGAATCACATCTCAATCAAAATAGAGGGGGAGTTAGCTAAACTTGAGGTGTGGTCTCAACGATTAGCCAACATAATACTCTTTGTACCTTCTATGTTTCTCGCTTCTGTTTGAATCTTAGTAATATGAGTGTTGAAAGAAGAATACTCAGCGTGGAAAGGATTGTAAAACCTGGTGTAAGACCACCAACGCTTGCTTGAGACGATTCTTCCGATTTTTTAACTGAAGTTTCCTGAGTTGTTTCTTCAGTAGTGCCAGGCTGTTCTATACTTGGAAATTCATAGTATATGGGCAAATAAGGCACGAATTGATCCAGAATTGGGCTTAAATCAGTTGTTTGATTATTAACTTCTCCTGAAGTAATCAAAGCAATTACAAAAGGAAAAATTTCTGGTTTTGTGATGCCAAGGTATTCAATGAAATTTAATGTTAATAATTCATTTTGAGCCTGAAAATGATCATTTTCAACACCTAACTGCCAAATCTGAGCTTGGGTAAAGGGATCTCCAAGCATCCAGAAAAGTAAGTCTTCCTCAACTGTATGAAAGAATAACATCGTTGCCTCTATAACGAAAGGTTCATCTTGACTAAATACAACTAATACTGCCAACGATTCATTTGAACTGAATTGGGCGGTTGAGTTCAAATTGTAATCAAGAGAGATTGTAACTGATGAACCGAACTTCGTTACATGTAGAATATCAATAGTATGTTGATTAGCTATTGATGGACTCAAGGTACAACCGACTAGTGCGAATATGACAATTAATAAAGGAGTCTTTGACTTCATTATTGGTCAACGGTTTTTCTTGATTTGATATCATTCTGGAGTTTCTACGGAAATCCAAGGTGTTTCTACATTTCCTTTTGCTTGGCCTGAAGCATCGTATTCAGTATAAATCCACCTAATCGACTCGTACGCGAAAGAAACTGTTTCAGTGGGAATACTTTCTCCTGCTACTATTCCAAAATCTTGTGTTGATGTAATCATTGCATTCTTTAGTTCAATTTTGTAAAACACTTTCAGATCTTCTCCGAAAGCCGTGCAACAATGTAGTATAACATCGCTGAGCGTTTCACCATTGACACACTTCTCGTATAATTTGGGTGAAGCTTTATCTACCATTTTCGTAATCCGAAGTGGAGCGTGTTGTACAGAGCCTCCAGTGCGGACTGCACCTGTTGGATCCACGGTCATAACATTATGGGAATAAGCAAGAACCTCAATCCAACTTTGATGATTCTGTTCTTGAGCTTCACCATCAACACCTTCAACATAGAGGAAAGCTATAAAGGCATTGATGACTTGAATCTCATCGGTCTCGTCTACAGTAGTATTCACTTGTTGACTGCCAAGAACTGCTGCAATAAAAGCAGTAGCGGCACCTAATAGGAGTACTACTGGAATTATTATTCTTATTACTTGATTTGTTTTCATTTAATAGTCACCATCTATTATTTATGAAAATATGTAATAAAGGAGAAAGAATTTTTTAATCTTACCAAACAGATCTATGGAGAATCTGTGAAACATTCGCTAGATCGTGATCGATAATATCATGGACTTCATCCCTACCCGTTATTGTTTCAAGCTTATCCATCCGAGTCTGAAGATTTCATTCCTTATTCTTTCTAGCAATGATCAAAAAACGATGCCCATGAGTTGAAAATTGTCCATCTCTTTGAATTATTGAATGTAATTCCTTGAATTTGTTAATATTTTCTTTAATAATGAAGTTAGGGATTTGCCACGAAATTATACGCAAATAGAAAACGACTGCTCCAATATCTCTAAAATATTCATTTATCAAAGCTTCTTTACCATCAAGAATTTCAAAATTAATCTTTTTTAATTGCTTAGAGGCAAATTCCAAACTCCATTCCCATTCTTTATAAGTCTCATCTCCAAAAAATTGATTTAATTCAATACTATCAAATTGACCTACCTGCTGTGTAATAAATACTCCTTGAGGTTTGAGCATTCTATATACTTCTTCTGGGCTGTATTCCTCATGACGATTTATTATTAGATCAAAAAAATTGTCAGGTAAAGGTAGTTCTTCATGTTTCGTAACTGGAACTACTTTAATCTTATAACTACTAAGATTTTTTATTGCGAGAGGAATGTTTGGGGGGTAAGCTTCAGTTGCGTATGTAACCTTTGGTAAAGGTTTTATTGTTGATAAAAATTCCCCTCCACCAGTACCCATGTCCAACATACATGTAGATTGTTGAATAAAGGGAAGTATTATCTGATGATAATCCCAAGGAGGTGATTCAGAGATCATCCTACCTTTAACATAGGAGAAATCCCAGCCTTTTATCTCTACGGACATAGCATCATTATAAAGGCTTTGAAATGATGTTTCTCTCTTTTTCATAAAAGAAATCGCCTCAACATCCAAGAAATCATATTTACTCAACATATTAATATGCAATTCAGGTCATGATTGTATTTGAGAGTTAAATGAAAAGCATTGAATTAGAGAGTTTAACCTGGATTGAAGCAGAGAAATCCTTTAGTAATTATCAAATAGTGCTAATAGCTCTGGGAGCTCGTACTAAAGAACATGGACCACATCTCCAACTGAATAATGATTATCTGTTAGCAGAATATCTGAAAGATCAAGTAAAAGAACATGTCCCGACAATTGTTCTTCCAACACTACAATATGGGTATTATCCTGCATTCATAGAGTATCCTGGTTCTGTTACAATCAAGCAAGAAACGTTTTGCAATCTAGTAGTCGAGATTTGTCAGTCTATAAGTCGGTTTGGAATCCGCAAATTCTATATCTTAAACACTGGGGTTTCTACTCTTCAACCATTAAAGCAGGCTGCAAAGATCCTTAGTGAGGAAGGTGTCACATTAGAGTATTTCGATATTCTAAACTATCCAAAGGATCTACCGGAGAATCTTCTAGGTCAAGAGGGAGGATCTCATGCTGATGAAGAAGAAACTTCAATCATGCTTCACATCGCCCCAGATACCGTGGATATGTCGAAAGCGGTCAAAGATCTAGATTTAAGACCAAATCGACTAGGACTAACCCGAGACCCAAGTGGTAATGGTCATTTTTCCCCAACAGGAATTTGGGGGGATCCAACTTTAGCCTCAAAAGAAAAGGGAAAAGTCATTGTGGATAGTATGGTTTCTGCGATTGTAGAACAAATTAATAAGATGATAGAATGACACGCAGCACTAAACTAAAAAAAATGAAACACAATAAATTTGAGATTCTTATATTTCTCTCGTCTTAGGTGCATCAATGAGTATCAAAGCACGGATACTAAATTTTTTCTTTAATCGTATAGCTGTACGTCAATATCTAAGCATTACTGAAGAAGAATCGGCTTTTGCGAACAATGAAAACGTTTTCAAGAGTAATAAAGAATCACCGGAACGATTTGAAATAGTTATAAAGGGAGTAGAGCAATATGGTAGGCTTCCAATTTCTTCATTCCGAACAATGCGTGTTATGCCTTCGAATTTTAGATATATCAAAAAGTCTATCAATACACTAGATCAAAATCCAGAAACCCCAAAAAGAGTAATATCTAATGAAGACCTTCTAGAATTTGAGAATTATGCGAAGTCTTTAAATATTTCTTCAATCGGTTATACAATACTTCCTAGGAAATTGATATTTAAAAATAAAGCTGTTCTTCATGAAAAGGCTATCGTTCTATCTATGGAAATGGATAAAGAAAAAATAGAGAAAGCTCCGAGTTCGGAGACGGCTAATATGATTATGGGAACATATAATGATCTTGGACAAGCATCATATCAATTGACCACCTTTTTGAGAGAGAAGGGTTTTTCAGCACAGGCAGGACATCCGCTGGGAGGATTAGTTTTATATCCTCCTCTAGCAGAACTCGCTGGAATTGGGTATCATGGCAGACATGGTCTGATCATCACCCCTGAGCATGGCTCCCGAGTCCGTCTCACAGCAATATACACTAATATCGTGAATTTACCTTTTTCTGAAGAGAATCGACATAAATGGATTCAGCATTTTTGTAGTAAATGTGGGCGTTGTATCCGGAAGTGCCCAGGTTTTGCAATTCAAGAAGAACCGATTGTGCACGAAAATGGTCAATTAACTCATATTATCAACGATTACTGTTTTCCTGTGTTTTTAGAACATCATGCATGTTCCATCTGCATTAAGGAGTGCCCATTTAGTCGTGTGGGTTATAATAAGTTGAAATTGCAATTTAAAAATCGAACAGTTGACCCAGAAATAATTTGAGAGGGAAAAAATCTTGGAACCTTTAGCGATCGTTGGTCTCTTGGTATTAGGCTTAGCTGTAGGACTAATAATTAGTTTTCTTGGCGTAAGTGGTTCAATTTTTGTTATTCCCCTCCTTCTTCTGTTCTATTCCACATCTATCTATTCTGCAATTGGAACAAGTTTATTTGTTGATATGGTTGGTGCCACGATCGTTGCAATATGGTACTTTCGGGAAGAAAAGGTCGATTTAAGTGCTACCCTTTTGTTGATCCTGACTGCTCTAGTGGGTTCCCAGATAGGAGTATTAGTGGCTGTTAATACTGGTGAAACGTCTTTAAGTAATCTCGTTTGTTACATATTCATTGGAATCGGAATAATAATCTTATTTAGAAGTATTAAGCAAAAAAAGAAAGAGGAGATAATAGAAGCACCAAAAGTGATTTTCAAATCAGAACGTCAAAAAAACATTGTTATATCTTTAGTTGGATTATTTATCGGTTTGATGAGTGGAATATTTGGAGCAGGGGGCGGGATGATGATTATTTTCGTGTTATTGGTGATTTTTCAGTATCCCTCTCATACTGCAGTCGGAACTGCTACCGCGATCATGGCGTTTATCGCCATCTCTGGGGTAATAGGTTATTCAATTCAAGGACACATCAATTTTGATTATGGTCTAATTATAAGTATTGGTGCGGTTCTAGGTGGTATTGTGGGTTCAATATTTTCAAGTAGATTGAATGAAACCACATTAAGCATTATTATGGGAGTAATTTTCGTATTAGTCGGTATTGCAACTTTATTCTTACTTTTATTTGTATGATTGTCTCCATTTCTATAAAAGATGCATTTGGTTTAGGGAATAAGAAGAAGTGTTCACATCTGAAAACATTTATAAAACAGCCAGATAGGAAAAACAGCTGTTTGTTATGGAGTTTTTCCCCCAACTGGAATTGTCATTTTTTAGTGGTTGGCTCTTCATATTGAGCGTAGCTATTATACA
>JBHLPG010000238.1:0-6199 GCA_048939725.1 Promethearchaeota archaeon
ACTTGAATATACACAATACTTTATCTTTGAGAAGTATGAGAAATTTAAGGTAGAACGTCCTTCTAAATTTGGTGGAGATATAGAATTTGGTTCCTATAGTGATTTAGAAACTTCTTATGTAAAAGGAGAAGTCCATCCTGCAGATCTTAAAAATGCAGTAGCAGTTTATTTGAATGAACTGGTTCAACCTGTTAGAGAAGCATTTGAATCGAATTCCAAGCTAAGTGAGCTCAGAGACCAAGTTCTTAGTTTTCAGGTAACCAGATAATACCTCAATCCTTTGTAGATTCAAGCTTAGTTCTGAGGCTTTTTACACGAAGCATTTCCAGTTGCTCTATAGTTGCAAGCTTTTGACTGACGATTTCATTCAAACCTTCTTCTTTAAGAACAAGGACCTTATCATCTTCAGGTATTTGGTTTCGAGAAAAACGTTTGAGAAATGAAGAACGTATAATAATTAAATCAAAACACACTAAACCAGCATACCAGTCATTTTTCATTTCTTCGGTTTTTAAATTCAGACGATAAGCTGAAAGATTTTCTTGTTCACTTATAAAATGGTCTAATTTAGCAAGACGCGAAAGTTCTTCCCTTAATCCCCTCCTATACCACTTCTGATTGTCATAATAAACCAAATCCAGTAATAGAAGCCCTTTTAAAGCGAACTGAAGGATAGGATAACGATAATTCTTCAATCCTTGAGAATAATTAGAAAGGATCGAATAAACATCTTCAAAGAATATAGAAAGCCCATCGGTGTATGATGATAATATATCCCACTCTGGTGCCCAATTGGGCTGTTTCTGCTGCTTAATCGAATCAATGCTAATACTTGATCCAGCTATTCTCCATTCAGGATTGAAAAACTCAGGATCATTCATAATATTAACCCAGAACACCTCTATATCCCCTTCATCTGGAATTTGATCTGGATCATATGCTTCTCGTACAAAAGCCAATTCTGGGTAGTTATGATGCCAGATTAACCATTCAGAAAGGTTAGTAAATGGAAAAGGATCATCTTCATTTAAAATTGGCTCTATTTCATTACTAGTCGATTCTTGTGATTCAATATTAATCTCCTGAATTTTCACTGACACTTTTTTATCTTGAATAAACTGATTTAATCTAATGGTTTGATCTTGAATTTTTTTTTGTGCTTGCTTCTTGATTTCTTTTTTGGAAATTGATTTTTGTTTTGAAATGGGCTTAATTTTTTGTGAGGATAAACGTACTTTTGTCTTTTGTAGTGCAGTAGTAAGCAGTTGCCTAGTGGGTGAAACTTTGCCAGATTTTGGTTTTTTCTTTCTCTTACCAGTGAGTTTTTTTTCCACAGGTGGTATTTCTGAATAAAAGGTAAACAAAGGTTGAGGTCTGAGAATTCTTTTCCTCTGTTTAGTGGGAGTTTCAACTTCATTTTCCTCCAGCGATTCTTCAATTGAGGACGCAGATTCTTGGCTTTCTGATAATTTTCCACTCACCGTAGTTTGTGTAGATGAAATATTAATTAATAATTTCTGTTTTTCGGGAGAATTTCGTATGGCGTAATAGATTGATGAAAAAACCGTTGAGAATTCGTCAATATCATCACTAGCCATAGTCCTCATCTCTTAGTGAGATTTCTCCAGAGAGAATACTCATCTAGTTAACTACACTTTTACTATTTTAAAACCCTGAGTATGGAAATATAAATTGCCTGTACAATCAGGATTTAATACAGATTAAAAAAGGGCTTTAATAATAATATTTTAAATTTAATTGATTCTGTGGTCATTTTTATGAATGTAAACGGACAAGACTTATGTGATAAGGCTATTGATTTAGGTATGCAAAAAGGTGCTACTTATGTAGAAGCTAGATATGAGTCTCTTCAGAATAACCAATTTGTTTTGAAGAATGGAGTCCCAGAGCTAGGAGCTTTTGATCGGACAAGTGGAGTAGGTGTTCGTGTCCTAGTTGATGGTGCTATGGGTTTTGGATCATTTAACAGTCTTGAACAAAATTCAATGGAGGAAACTCTTTCTCAAGCAGTTAAGCTGGCTAAAGCAAGCGCGAGGTTAAGAAAGCAACCAATAATATTCTCAGAGGAGAAAGCTCACGAAAAAAAGTATATGGCAAAGGTTAGTCAGTCACCAAGCGATACAGATCCAGAGGAAAAAATGAAAACTCTTTTTGAAATTGACAAGAATCTTTCTACCCTTCCAATTCCTTTTAGGATCGTTATACTTCTCGACACTGAAAGTCACAGATATTATGTCAACTCAGATGGAGCACGTATCGAAGATGCTGTACCTCGAATCTTCTTCTATGGACTCTTAACTGCTATTGATCAAACACAAGGTACAATGGAACAGGCTTACTTTCAGAAAGGAGCTTCTGGTGGATATGAATGGGTTGAAAAGTGGGATTTAATTGATTTTCTAAGAGACGAAGCGGAAATTTTGACACGAGTGGCTTCCGAGGCTAAAGAACCTCCTAAAGGGAAGATAGATTTTGTCGCTGGGCCTGACATTGCTGGTATTATCGCTCATGAGAATTGTGGTCATCCTTCAGAAGCAGATCGTATTCTAGGTCGTGAAGCAGCCCAAGCAGGGGAATCCTATCTTGGGCCAGAAAAGCTTGGGGAAAAAATTGGATCAGAATATGTTACTATAATTGATGATCCTACTATTCCTGGTTCATATGGTTATTATCTGTACGATGCAGAAGGAGTACCAAGCAGACCTAGATATTTGATAAAGAATGGGGTCTTCGAGGAGATGTTACATAATAGAGAGTCAGCTGGATTCTTAAACACGAATTCAACTGGTGCAGCTCGAGTTTCGGCCTTTAATCGTGAACCAATTCCAAGAATGGCGAATACTTTTATTGCAGCAGGTGATTTTGAGTTTGAAGAGATCTTTGAAGATATAAAATTGGGAATATATATGAAAAATCACACTGAATGGAACATCGATGACCGTCGTTTTCAGTCAAAATATGTTGGCAGAGAGGCCTATTTAATTAGTGATGGAGAATTAACTAATGAATTGGGTAAAAGACCTGCGTTAGAGACTACAACTCCTGATTTATTTAGCTCAATTGATGCTACGAGTAAAAAATTAGAATTTGACGCTGCTATGTGTGGTAAAGGGGATCCCATGCAAGTAGCTCCCGTGTGGCACGGCGGACCAGAAGCAACTCGAATTCGGGGCATTTTCGTAAGGTGATTGGTGTTGAATCAAACTCAAGATCTTAGTAAAATCTTGGAAAAATCGTTAGCTTATTTGGAAAAGACTAACCCAGAAGATGTAATCGTATCTGGGGCTGAACAGGTTAATTATCAGCTAAGATTCAGTCGAAATGACATAATTGTCAGCAAACGCTGGGCAAACGCTGAATTATCGATATTTTATGTAAAGGATAAGAAAATGGCTGCAACAGAGATTTCAGATGTTTCATCTCTCGATTCAATATACAAAGCATTAGATGATTTACTGACTTTTAGTTCTGTACTTCCTCCCAAAGAAGATTATGGTGGTATAGCGGAAGGTCCATTTCAATACAAACCAATCCCAGATCTTTATGATCCAAAAATTATAGATTTTTCCGATTCTGCAGTGGATTTAGTCGATCAGGGGCTTAATGCTGCAATGGAAGCTGGCGCAATTCATAGTGCAGGAATTCTTGAATGGGGTTATACAACGACCCTATTACAAACAAATCATGGGGTAAATACAACAGAAAAGACATCTAGATTTGAATTTTTGATCCGTTCATTTCTTGGACCAACTGAATCAGGTCAAGGGATGAGTGTTGGGCGTTTGCTTGACTCCTTAGATACCTTTCAAGCTGGGAAAAATGCAGGTAAAATCGCTTATCAAGCAAAAGGATCGAAACCTGGGAAGAGTGGGGTTTTTAATGCGTTGTTATCCCCAACTGTCGTTGCTGATATTATCGCGAATCCAGTTCAAATTGCAAATCCTTTCACTATCGAAACAGGTCAATCTTGGTTAAAAGATAAAATTGGGGAAAAGATCTCATCCAATCTTTTTTCTGCTTATGATGATGCTACGATCCCTAATGCTCTTGGGAGTCGCCAAACGGACGCTGAAGGAGTACCAAGTCAAAAGACCATAATAATTGAGAATGGAGTTCTAAAAAATTTGATTCATAATACAAGTACTGCTAAAAAAGCAGATGCAGCTACTACTGCAAATTCAGGAATTATTGTTCCACAAAATAGCAATATTATGATCGAACCAGGTTCTTTTTCCTTTGAAGAGATGGTAAGTGAATGTAAAAAACCAACTATCTATGTTACTTCAAACTGGTATACAACAATGACCAATGCTGCAGAAGGGGTGTTCAGTACAATACCCCGAGACGGAATGTTTTTGATTAAGGATGGAGAAATTCAAGAATCCCTCCGAGAGTTACGAATATCTGACAATTTTCCGAACTTAGTACAAAATATAATTGCAATTCAAAACAAGGTTCGACAAATCAAATGGTGGATTGAAGTAACTACTCCAACTTTTGCACCTGCTATGATAGTTGAAAATGTTAAATTTTCAACTGGAACAAAATAAATAATCCATCAATGATATTCGACTTAAAATTTAATACAAAAGGTTGGAAAGTGAAGATTTTTGGCATTCTATTCTATATACAACTAAACAGGTTCTGAATGTATTATGCAGCGTTTAAGAGAAGGGATACTAGTCTTTAATAATAATTCTAGTTCATCATTGATGTTATGAACAGAAACAATGTCCATTGACCCTGATAGGTAAATTGTTATTGATAATGAGATGATATCTTTCTCAAATAAAATCGTATCGTGACTCCATTTCTTGATTTTGGGAATTCTATCAACTGCATATTGGATTTTTTCACGAATTTCTGGAGTAATCGATGGTTGAGGATGGTAATGTACTTTGCTCATTGGAAGATATACAGGTTCGATGTGACTAGTGATTTTTAGGCGATCTCTCAACGAACTGGGGAATTGTTCTGCAATTTGCTCTTCTAAGCTTTTGGATACTGCATGAGCTACCTCTAGGGTCGTTTCAGCTGGAATTTTAAAATGGAATTGAATTAATGTTTTATCTTCCATGATATCAATTGATAAATTATGGAGATTGTGAACAGTAGAAAGTTTCTGTTCTATTTGATGGATTTTTGAGAAAACTAACTCGTAAGTTGGTGTTTTTTGACCCTTTCTATGAATCAATTTCACCAATTCCACCGTTATAATCATAATTAACGAAATAGAAAAAACCATTCCCCATCCCCATAGAGGGAGGGGTTCAACCAGAAGTAAGTCACTAAAGAATGGAATGTATAGGCCCAGAATTATTTGAACGACTCCTAGAAGAACGGAAAATATTAGTACTTTATTCTCTAGAAAGTTACCTGATTTAAAAACAGATCGTCTTAAACTTCTAAAGGAGAAAATATAAGTTAAGGATTGAATCCCAAGAATAACAAAGACAATAGTACTTCCCATACGTGGATTTCCTATAGAGAAAAAATACCCAAAAATCAGAAGACAAAAGATTGCTGAAAAGGAACTAATGGAAGCTATTAGAACCTTCCCTTTCGAATCTAGAATATTTTCTTCTAATTTACGGGGAGGTTCATCCATAATTCCTTTTTCTGCTTTTTCAAATCCAAGAGCGATATCAGATGGTCCATCACAGATCAAATGGATCCAAAGGATTTGAGCAATATTCAATGGTGAGGGCCATCCCAGTATAAAGGCTCCAAAGATAGTAAGTATTTCAGCAAAAGAATTTGATAAAACAAATGCAACAACCTTTTTGATATTATCGAAAACTGTTCGTCCCTCTTCCACAGCATCGACCAAAGTCTTAAAATTATGATCTAATAATATAAGAGAAGCGGTTTCTTGAGCAACGTCAGTAGCATCACCCACTGATACACCAATATTAGCTTTACGAAGAGCAGGGGCATCATTAACCCCGTCACCAATCATTGCAGTGATCTCGCCTTGACGTTGAAGAGAAGAAATAATTCTTAATTTATCAAAGGGTGAAACACGACAGAAAATTATTACTTGTTCAATAATCTCATCTAGTTTTTCATCAGATAATTTTTCCAGATCTTTTCCTTCTAGAATCTGATCAGAGCCAACAAACAAACCTAATTTTGCAGCTATATTAATTGCAGTGTTCCGATAATCTCCTGTAATTAT
>JBHLPG010000239.1:0-6188 GCA_048939725.1 Promethearchaeota archaeon
TCGCTTTCTTAAACACTTACACAAGGAAGAAATTCATATAAATGTTCCAACTTTAATTGCTTATGGAACACTTGATGAAATGATCTCTATTCCTGCGATTTCTGATGCTATGAATCAAAAATTCTCTCCTAACACTAAAATCGTTACTCTTGAACTAGCAAACTCTAGTCATATTTTAACAGTGGAGCCTGATTCTGAGCAATTGTTCCAAAAGATCGAAAAATTCTTGAATGATTGATCTATTTTAAAATTAAATGCTGCTCTATAAAGGAAGTCGGAGAAATATGGTTGTACCTGTTCCTTCCTCACTTTCTAACCAGATCTCGCCTCCATGAGTTTCAATGATTTTTTTACAATGAGCCAAACCTATTCCAGTTCCATCAATTACTTGGTTATTTATATTAGTAGCTCGTGCGAAAATATTGAACACTTTGCTCTTAAAATTTTCGGGAATCCCCATCCCATTGTCCTTAACGAATATTGTTGCTAATTTTGATCCGATTTCCTCAATACCTACTTCAATAAAAGGTTCTGGTTGATCACCCATGTATTTTACGCTATTTCCTATCAAGTTACCAAAAAGTTGAAGCATTCTATTTTTCTCCCCATTGATTATTATAGAATCTCCTTTAAAAGCTGTTTTAATATTAAATTGCTGTATTTGGGACGAATATTGATCGAATGCGTCTTCAATAATCTCTTTTAAGTCCAGATTCTCTTTTTCTTGAGTTATTCTCCCAATTCTAGAGTAATCTAAGATTTCGCGAATCATACTTTCAATTTGAGCAGTATTTTTGGTTATTCGTTCTAGATAATATTGTGCATCTTTGGGGAGAATATTAGAAAAATCTTCGTCGAGAGCAGTAACAAATCCTTGTATTGATATAATAGGAGCCTTTAGATCATGGCTGATGGTATAGACAAATTCCTCCATTTCAACGTGTCTTCGTTGTAATTCTTTTGTCTGTTCTCTTACTTTTTTAAGTAATTCACGACGTTGCTCATTTTCTCGCTGAATTCTTTCGACATTTACCTGTAGTTTATCATAAGATGTTTCAAAAAGCGATCTTAGCTCATGATACGAAATTGACTGATTAATGATGTTTGCTAAAGCGCAAAGAAAGACAAAATCTTCTTCTGACGGGTCAAAAACGTTATTACAGTTGATAAATCCCAAAAAATACTCTGGGAAGAGGATTGTGCTGATTTTAATTGTGAAAAGAGATTTAATCCCGAATTTTCCAAATTCTTTACTCCAGATGGTCTGTTTATTAGTAAGATAAAGGAAATTTGATTCTGATTTCCACTTCTTTTCAAATATTTTGATCAAAAGGGAATTCAACTCTTCATCATTTAACAAGGTTTGAGAAGATCTAGTTACAATGATGGGAGGATCCAAAATATCACTTAAAAACAGTAAATCGAACTTATACGAGCTTTTCAAAGTCTGTAATAAACTAAAAAGATTATCCTTTGGAGAAAGAAACTTATTTAGGTTTTTAGTGAATTGGAAGAGAATTTGTTCCTTTTGAGATCTGGAGATCCTTTCTTCTTCATAATTATGAATATTATCCATTGAAAAACATCATTAAAACACTATTAGATCATATTAAATAAAAGAAGCATGTTCAATATTTAAGGTATTCAAAATAAATTAGCCTTGATTGAAATTTACATAAGAAAAGAGCTAATCAGGCGAAATTATCGTACCCTGATTAGTATGCTGTTTTTAAAATTAAATTTGGAGGGTAATCCTCGCTTAAATGATTAGACGCCCTCTACTTCCTTTAACTGAGGAAATTTTTGCTGTAAGGTACGTTTAATACCATTGGCGAGCGTCATTTGTGAATATGGGCATCCTCTACAAGCTCCCATTAATCGTACTTTAAGAATCCCATCTTTATAATCAACAAACTCCACATCGCCTCCATCTTTTTGTAAGAAGGGGCGAATTTCATTAAGGGAATTTAATATTTCTTCTTTTATGGCCATAGCATTGTCTCCAGTGTGAAATTTTATTTCTATTTTAGATACCTTATGATGTCTTTATTAGAGTTTCTATCCTATTTCCGTTATCTGTAGATAAAACCTGTATTATTCTGATAAATCCAATCTAGAAGGTTTCTTATTTATTCATTCAGATTATTATGAACACAATTTTAGTTCAGAAAGAAATTGAGTTAACCATTAACTTTAGCAATAACTAGATCTCCAATATCAATTGCTGTTTCATGAAGATCTTTGAATAAGTTTAGTAAAGAGGACAATTGCCAAACTACTTCTTTCTCGAGTTTAGAAATACTATCCTGAATTTGGCTATGTTCTTTACGGAGTTGGGTGGCAATTTTCTTCTTGATTATTTCAGCGCCGATAACATTTTGCTCAAAGAAATTGTTTAAACTTTGAGTTAACAAATCTGTTGTCGAGTCTCTAAGCGACTTAATTTTATTTAGAGTGTCAGCAGAGAGAACTTCATGCATATTAGGCTGTTCTTTCACATTTCGAGCAAAATCAGCTGAAGCATCACCTAAGTCCTCACTGTAAGTTGCCACCATTCGCCAATCCAAACATGCAGGGCCTTTTAAATAAGATACTTCCCGCTTATCATCAGCCATTATCTTTAACATTCTCACAATGAGAAAATAGAGCCTATTGACTTCAGTATCTCTATCGATCACTTCTCTGGCTAGTGCTGCATCACCTTTCAGAAATGCCGTAATTGCATCGTCCTGCATTTGATTTGCAATTGAAAAACATCTGCGGACATATTTCCTCGGGTTTTCTTTTTCCTCACCAATCAAGAAATGGAGTTCAATACTTTCTTGAGTTTCCCCTAGGATCTCCAAACCAATTAGCTGGCGACTTAGATCTCTAATGTTGCTTTTTTGAGATAAGGCTTCCCCTTTCTTAGCTACAACGGTAATTATATCACTACCTAATAAATATGCGGCGAGGATGTCCCGGTTAACATGATCAGATTCAACTATCCGAGTCGCGCGCTTTTGGGGTTCAAGTGACGCGTCTTGAGGAAAAATTATTAAATCACCAGTTGAAAGCTCTTTAATAATTACATTAGATCCTTTATCAAGTTGATTACGTTCAGCCCATTCTTTAGGAAGAGAGATTATTCGAGTGTCTCCAGCACCAGTGACCTGAATTTTGCGAATTTCCATACGTTCTCAAGATCCTTCTTTGTTAGAAAATCCTTTTTATTAAGATTATATAATTTTTAAATTTGAACCTTTTTAACATTAAATCTATAAATTTTCATGTAATATTTTTCAGTTGTCCATAACTAATCTCTTTTTCGTTTCGATTTGTCGTTATAAAGATGTTGTTGAGGTCGTGAATATCAATGAGAATATTATATGTCCTGGTTCTTTAGATCTCGAGAATCTCATACCTAGGAATTTGGCTTGTTTGAATTCCAGAATCTGTTTTTATGACATCATCTTCAACTCGTACCCCAAATTCCCCTGGAAGATAAATGCCAGGTTCAATTGTAAACACATTCCCAGGAACTAACGGAACTTGGTTATTTGCCACAATATATGGGTGTTCATGCACTTCTAATCCAATTCCATGCCCTGTACGATGTGTGAAATACTCTCCATAACCTTTATTAGAAATAAATCCACGGGTAACTGAATCAACCTCGGAAGGAAGCTTGTTTTTGATCACTGCTTCTTTTCCTCCCTTATTGGCTGTGTACACAATATCATATATTTCCTTAAAACGCCTAGAAGCCTCTCCAAAAACAGTTGTAATTGTGATATCTCCCCAATAATTATTAATAGTCCCTCCAGCGTCAATAAGTACTACATCGTCCTTTTGTAATTTCTTATCCCCACCTGAGTAATGGGGGAATGAAGAATTTTTACCAAACTGAACTAAAGCACCCACTTTCTCTTTTGAACCCCATAGCAACTTTTCTTTGAGAAGTGCTTGAACCTCAAGTTCAGAGATACCGACTTCCAATTCACTAAAGGTTTCAACTATTGCATCTCCAGATTTCTGAGACGCTTTAAGAAGGAATTCTTGCTCAGAAGCATCTTTAATAGAGCGTATTGGATCAAAAATACATTCCGCGGAAATGAATTCTTTTCCTGGGATATTATTTGCGATTTTTTTATATGTAGAAAACCACATTTTTGGTTCTAATGCGACTTTTTTCCCTTTTTCTGAAGTCAAGATTTCTGATAACAAGCTATAAGGATCTGTTGTCTCCTCCCATCCTCTACAATCTTCTATCCCCGTTAATCTCTTGATGCGATCGACTTCAAAATTTGGTACAAGCATTTTAGGGGAATCTTCGGCTTCAATAATTCCTATAAGTAGCCTTTCGCTCGGTTCTTCCATGAAACCAAATGTATACCTGAAATTTATGCCAGGGAATATAATTAAACTCTCTACATCGTATTTTCTCATGTAAGATTGAAGTTTAGCTAATTTATTTGCGAAAAATTTGTTTTTTGTCATCTTGTCACCTATTAAACGCATTCTTTGTTAAATGGAACGATTCGTCAGTCTTTTAATCCTCTTTTACTTTTATTATTGTTGCATATGATTGATCATACACAAGATGATTATTCGAATCTTATCCGAACTTACCTTCAGAATGAACCATCTAGACATTTTGGAGATCTTGACTATCTTAGATCCCAAACAAAAAACGGAACGATTGAAAAATTACTTAAACAGTTGAAACGTACCTCTAATCTTGATGATCAATTTATTTTGGCTAGTAATTTATTTTCACAAATAATCACAGAAGAAATGGCTCAATATGATGATAATCTAAAAGAAAGCTACCAATTTCAACAGGATGTAATGATTGTCTTTTTTAACTTATACAAAAAGTCAATAGAGGAAGGAGATACTCAACAAGAGGCTGAACAGAAAGCAGCTAAAATTTTCTGGAATTATATCCAAAGTAATCGTCTTGGGAAAGTCATGAATGTATTTATACGAAATCGTTTGCCATACTTGACCCCATCTGATGAGTTAGAGCTCTTAGAACGATTCAATGTCATTGATAATCTTGTGAAACTAGTTCAAAGAAATGTAATTTCCCCAGGACGGTCTTATGAACAATCTGCTTATGAATTAATTTCAAACCATATTTCTAAGGCTATTAATCTATTTTTAGATAATACTTATGATGAAATGATAGTCTCTTTCAACATCGCTTCCGAGATGATTAATGAATTTGAGGGGAGTGAAGCAGGCGCTAGATTCGCGTTTATAGTAGGATCTCTTTTGACGCAGAAAGGTGCCACTCTCTCTGAGGGCCTCCGGTTTCTTGATCAATCCAAAATACAATACGAACAACTCGGGGATGAGATTAATCTTGCTGATTGTTATACAGAAATTTCTACCGCATATTGGAGGAAGGGTATGTACAAAGATACATTAAACAATCTCGCTTTTGAGATAGATCTTCGGACAAAACAAAAGAATAATTACGCTGTTATGATTTCTGAAGAAAAATTATGTCATTTCTTCCGTAACTTGAGCCGTTTTAATGAATCTCAAGAGTGGGCCCTCCGACATCTAAATTCTACAATTCGTGCTGCAGATGATCAAATGAAAGGATTATTTTTTCTAGACGCCAACCTAAACTATGCTGAAACACTTCTGGGTTTAAATCAGTGGCTGAAAGCAGAAAAACATATAAGTTTTGCAGAACGAACAATTAGTCACTTAGATGTTTCTGATGAGTATAAACAAAGATTTATCCTAGAAATAAATAGGATGAAAGGTCATATCTCTGTTTTTCGAGGACAATTTGATCAAGCAAAAGTTTTCTTTGATAAAAGAAAGGAATTTAAACAAATAGCTCCTAATACACCTGTTTTTAATCGTTTTTTACGATCAGAAGCAACTTTATACCGAAATTTAAGGAATTTTTCTCAAGCAATCCAAACCATCCAGCCTCTTTTTCAAAATAAGGATTCCTTAAATCCTCTTAATGTAGTTCTTCTAGCAGAACTTCTTGCTTTACATGCACATGAATCACAGGCACTAAAACTATTGAAACGCGCTGAAAAAGTCTTTCTCAAGTGGAACTCCATTCATTGTCTCTCCCGCATCTATATTAGTATGGCATATATCTATCTTTTAATGCAGGATTTCCCCAAAGCTCAAAATTGGTATAAAAAAGCTTTAGAAATTATAGAAACAGATCT
>JBHLPG010000240.1:0-5902 GCA_048939725.1 Promethearchaeota archaeon
ACTGCAGGGAAGGGGGCAGCGACTGGTCCCGAAGAAAAGTTAGAGGGTTTACCATTATATCATGAAATTCGTGATTATATTCTTAGACAACTTAGAATATATCACACGACTGTTTCGGGAAGTAAGGTTTCTGCTGATACAGAAACTGATTTGATAAATATCCAGAGGGAGATAATAACTGAATTACGTGAAATAAAACAATTATTAACAAGTAGAAAGAATAAGTGAAAAGAAATGGAAATAAAAAGTATTCAGAAAGGAGAACCATTCTATCCTATCTCTGCGTTCAGGAATAAGTTATTCCTGTATATTATATCGACCTTCATTGCTATAACAGGGGCAATTATTACTTTTGGAGGAATAATTACCTTCTTTTCTAGTTTAGATACGGATACTTCGAATGATGACTTTGGAAGATGGCTTTCAGCAGCCTTCCCTGATCTCGTGGTATGGTATTTTTTCCTTAGTTTTGTCTTGATGCTTCTAGTAGCTATTATGGTGGTCTATTATGTCCGAAATATTGAATTTATCATAGAGGATACTGAGGTCATTGTAAAAAAAGGATTGATTAATAAAACCATCAAGCATGTACCTTTCAGAACCATTACGAATGTATCTTCACGATATGGTATTTATGATCGTATATTTGGTATTGGTACGTGTGAAATAGAAACTGCAGGAAAATCTGGACAACAGACAGGTCCTGAAGAAAAAATTGAAGGAATTAGGGATTTTAGAGAGGTACGGGATGTTATTTTGAACGAATTGAGACGATTCCGAGGGCAATATGCTACCACGACGGAGGTTGAACAAGCTATTCGTTATGAGGAGTCAAGCGGAGACATCGTATTTCAGAGAGAATTACTTGACGAATTACGACAAATTAAGAAAGTCCTCACAGAAGATAGGTGATTGTGAGATGAAATCAGGGAGATTAAGAGGATTAATCCCAATTAATCTTCCCTCTTTTTCAAAAATTCCGCATTAATTCTGTTTAAAAATATCTGATTTTGAAAGTAAACTAAGTGATTAGAATATCTAAAAGTGTGTTTACTTAACTATAAATTAAGAAATATAGAAAAAAGAAGAAATTGTTGCCAATTTAGATAAGCTAATGGAGTGACACTATATTTGAACATCATAGAAATTGAAAACTTAACTAAAAAATTTAAAAACAACGTTGCTCTTGATAATGTCTCTCTTACGATAAGAAAAGGAGAAGTTTTCGGTCTACTAGGTCCTAATGGAGCAGGAAAGACTACCCTAATTCGATTGTTAATTGGACTGATCAAACCTACCTCTGGAACAGCTCGGATTGAATACAACGGTCTAGGGCCATACGATATTAAGAAAGACATTATGAAGATTCGACAGAAAGCTAGTCTATTACCGCAAGAGGCAGAAGTGTATGAAAATTTAACTGCAAAAGAGAATATCATGTATTATGGACAGATCTATGGTAATATGCCAAATGGAGAAGTTCATAAAAGAACTGAGGAGCTAATTGACATGATTGGCCTACGTGGTCGGGAAAACGATGTAACTAAGGAATTTTCTGGTGGAATGAAACGTAAAGTCCTTGTTGCTCGTGCTTTAGTAATGGATCCAGATTTGATCTTTCTTGATGAACCGACTACTGGTATTGATATTCTAGGTGCACGGACAGTACGAAATTTAGTCAAGAGATTGGCTAAAGAACTACATAAAACAATTATCCTGACCACCCATGACTTAACAGAAGTCGAAGAGCTTTGTGATCGAGTGGGTATTCTGGTAAAGGGAAAACTTGCAGCGATTGGGACTCCTGATGAACTGGAGGAACAATTTACTAAAGCTCACTTGGAAGATGTTTTCATTGGTTTAACAACAGGAGAGGGTGTTTTAGAAGAAAATATGGTCGAAACTAAACCAAAACGAGGGATTTCCCGTTTTCTAGGAAGGAGGTAACGTAATATGAGTACAGTAAAGCAAATTATAGCATTAGTCAAACAAGAATTACAAAGTGCAAGAAGAACCCGATATGTGATTTTTACATTTGTTTTAATGCCCCTTTTCATGTGGGGATTACAAGGAGGTGTTCAAATGCTCATGGGGTTCGTTATGGGCTCCTCTCAAGAAGGTGTAACCATATATTTTGTTAGCTATGATGAAGGAATCGAAATTAATGAGACACACACCTTTAAGCTTAGCGAAGTGTTTCTCGAAATGCTCGAGAACTCCACTCAATCGAATAATTCGATTCTGTATGGGGCGAAAATCAATGATACGAAATATGCAGATCTGCCTTATTCTGTTTTGATAGAGAGGATTAATAGCTCAGAAACAGCTAGCTTCTATACACCGTGTATTATTTTACCTGCAAATTTTACACAAGTATACTTGGATTATAATGCAACCTCTACAAATGGAAATATTCCCCCAGTAATAGAGCTATATTCGTTACCTAGCGGAATATTGGGATCAACTATGCTTGAGGCAGGAATCGCTTCAATAATATACCAACCACCCTTTACGTATCATGTACCCACTGATGAAGATAAATTGGTTCTATTCTCTTCAAGACCAGTTATTTTCGAGAGAGAGGAGGGTGCTGCATCTGGTTTTGGGGTTGGTTTCATTGGTATGATTTCAATTATGGTTGCTGTTTTAGCACCAGCTCCTTTCGTCAGTACTTCTTTCGCTGGTGAGAGAGAAAAGAAAACGATGGAATCACTCCTAGCTTTACCGATTTCACGATTCAATATTCTACTCTCAAAACTTCTCGCTGGGATGGCTCTCATTGGTGTGTTCGCTGCAATGAATGTTGTTGGTCTTTTTCTCTTTTCAGGAATGATAGATATTGCAGCAAATTCTGTTGGCGCCGAGGAGTATTCTTCAATCTTCGCAATAGAAACTTCACCAACAATGTTAGTTCTAATGGTAGCAATGATGTTTCTTTCTGCCTTTGTTGCCATTGGAATAGGAATTTCAGTGGCTTCCTTAACAAAAGATGTCCGTTCTGCTGAGTCAATGTATAATATGTTCATGATGTTGCCCGCGATGGGTGTCGGTTTTATAGGTATGTTTGGTGGTATTCCTGAACGAGCATTTGGTGGTGCTGGAATTATTCTATACGTCATCCCTTGGGCTCACAGTATTGCCATATTATCTAAAGGCTTATATCCTCAAACCTATGCTTCAAATGCATTGACTCGTGATCTACCCTATGGTGGAATCGCTATGGATCTGGTCTTCCATTTCGGATTCTTAATAGTAGTGATTCTCGTCTGTTTGTTCATTGCTTCAAAGGTTTTCGAACGTGAAGGAATATTAACTTAATTTTCTTCTTCTTCCCCCTTTTTTTATCTATTTTTACTGTCTATTCTTCACATAATCTATAATTGACAGCATTAAGAGCTTTTGACCAAACTTCTATACACTCTTCTTGATGGAGAACATCGAGTCCTTGTTTAGTAATACCTCCTGGCGTGGCCAGAGTATCCAAGATATCTCTCAAACTCCTTTTTGGCTCTTTTAATGCCATATTTACTGCTCCACGTACGGTTTCAAGGACTAGATTTCGAGCTATTTGGTGTGGAACCCCACTTTGAAATGTCCAGGAAATTACTTCATCCAATAATGCAAATATCCATCCATAAAAGGCTCCGATAGTACTAGCAGATGTAAACTGTGCCTCATTCTGTAGGACATGGACTTGACCTAAAAGGTTTAGCAAAGTCCTAGCTTGAGGATTATCTGGATATAATAAAGTAGGACTTTGATTTATTGCAGCGCAAGAGATGGGTATTGCCCGAACTACTGAAGCTGGTGATATTGGTTCTAAAAGTCGTTTAAGCGGTAATCCTACTGCAACAGAGATTATTGTTTGATCATTACGGAAGTCTAGGGATTCGGAAACTGGTATAGTGTCTTCGGGACGAGTCGTTATCATGATTAGGTTTGCCCTATTTACCACATCTTGATTGTTCTTCGCGATTTCAACTTGGAATCTATTCGCTAAATATTTACTTTTTTCCTTGTTACGAGGCGAAAGGAGAATTTTGGTGTCTGAAGATGCGCCTTTTAGACCTTCAACAATATAACTAGCGAGATGCCCGACTCCAATGATCCCAACACTTTCTATCATTATTTTCTCTCCTTTGCAATCTTGAGAAGGTTTTCTAACATATCTTCAACGCGGTGACAGACAATAGCTCCCATCACTTTAAGCTCACTTGTCACATCAATCGGAAGACTAGTCTGACTATCATCAGGAATCTGGTTTAGTTTGCCTCCAACAAAAATTGGCACATCTATGCCTAGTTGTTTCATTTCATGGTTCAAGGACTGTAAGTAACTCAATGCGATGCCGTTATACGTACTTATCGCGATAAAATCTGCTTCTGTTTCTTTCGCTCGTTGTGCGACAATATCAGGGTCAACACTAACTCCTGCATCCACTACTTCGTGATTTAGACGTTTTAAAACTTCCTCCACAAGAATTTTTCCGTATTCGTGAACATCTGTACATGCAACACAGATTTTGAATCTGATTTGATGTAATTCCTCTTGTTTCAGATCCGAAACAATTTTTTCACTTTTCTTCTCTAGCTCAGCAATTGGAGTCGCTTGAACCACGGGTTTTAGAGAGCGAATTTGGGCTTCATTTTGTTCCCCTGGGCCAAACAGTTCCTCGAGTGTTTTAGCTCCTATCCGACGGATAGCAAGGAGTAATTCAAAAGGATTCTTGATATCGATCCCAACTTCATCTAATCCTTTCAAAACTCGGGTCTTAAAGCGTTTTCCCGCGTCCACAAGCATATTTGCTGTTTTTTCTACGGCATTCATATTAAACAAATCAAGGTAACCGTCAGCTCGTAGGATCAACCTATTTGCAAAAAGATGGGCGTCAATGACCTCAGTAATCTCAGGAATTCGCATCGCTTCAGTCACGGGAACTGGATTTAATCCATGACCAGTTGGAGACCTATGCTGTGCTATTATATCAACAAGTAAATAACTTGCAAGATTGGCATAATTCTCTATTTCATTTGCTACAAAGATGGTTGTATTCCCGTATACCATACTTCCTGGTGTTCTAGCTACTTTGAAGAGTGCTTTTTGGAAAGCTAATCGAGTTAAGGGATCCGAAAAGGTATGACCATAACAGTGCGAGACATAGCTTCCAAGTAGCTCCTCAATAATATATTGCTCTAGTAAAACCACTCCAATACTACAAGACATGTCACAAAATAATGCTGCAAATCCATCATCCAGATTAGAATGGATCATAATGGGTACTGGTTGCTTGGTGCATAGTATTATTGCTTTAACGGTTTCAGAAGTTGTTTTCACATCATCGTCCCATTTTGGTAGACGGAAGGTGAAAAATTGGCCAATATTTCCAATACTCGTTGAACCCGCCTGAAGTGCCGCAATAGTATTCTCCACTGCAGCGGGTGTTCCAATTACAAAATCACCAAAATGAGGAGCAACTGGTGCAGAGTGAGTTAAATCAATAAAATTTTGCGGTTCATTAAGAATTAATCCTGTACCCTTAGGCATCTTAGCTCTAAGGGTAGTTGGGTACCCCATACTCCAATCTAGACAGATACCATATCGATCAATGTTGTACCCAGCAGCTTTGATTTGTTCATAAATCTTAGAATAAGCTACTTTGGTTTTTGCCAAACTACGATAGCCTATCTGACCATGAAGCATGATTGTATCTTCGGATGATTTTAACCGTTTATACTCACTTTCAGATTCTACATTATAATTTGTTAAAAATGGACAAGTCCCAAGATTTACGCTATTACCTATTTGTTCTCCTTCCCCTAGAAGGTCATTTATATCAGGCAAACTTGTCTAATAGCACTGGAAAAGAAGTGTGGTCCATTTCGCAAGACGGAAAAATTTGGAA
>JBHLPG010000240.1:5912-6142 GCA_048939725.1 Promethearchaeota archaeon
ATTTATATCAGGCAAACTTGTTTCTGGTAAAATAACCTCACGATTAAGATTCAACATAATTTTAATTCCTTATTCTGTTACTTCAGTGTATGTATTATTTCTTTCAATCAAAATTTCACTTTCTCATTTGATAAGATGTTCAATTGACTTGCTTACGATTACTAAATTCGAAAAGGAGACTTTAACAAATCTCTTTCAATAATATTATTTATAAATTATTTTCTTCTCTT
>JBHLPG010000241.1:0-6112 GCA_048939725.1 Promethearchaeota archaeon
AATAATATTACAATTCTTGTTAATCCCGCTATGGAGAAAATTTTAGGTTATTCTAAAGATGAGTTAATTGGTCATTCTGTGAAAGAATTTCTTAGTGATGAATCACACGACATTTTCGAAATAGAAACCCAAAAACGAATTATGAGGGGAACTCCTTCTGCAGTATATGAATTGACATTTATAAAGAAAAATGGTGAACCTGTGGTTACACGAGTAGCTGCAACGGTTCTTCTAAATCATTTAAATGAGCCTATAGGATCATTTGGAGTATTTTCTGATATTTCGCTTCAAAAACATCTAGAGAAGGAAAGAGAAGATTTAGAGGCAAGACGTGCTGAGTTTATGGCTTTAGCTTCCCATGAACTTCGAACCCCTTTAACAAACATAAGTGGGTTCTTCGATGTTCTTAGAAAAAGAGAAAATAACATTACTCTGGAAGAAAAAGCAAGATGTTATGATATTATAAGTAATAATATTCAAAGACTACAGGGATTGATTTCTAGTGTTGGGGAACTTACTAGGATTGAACAGGGTTTTTTCCAATTAAATATTGAATCAGTTAACTTGGTTAATTTCATTATTGAGCTCTTTCATTCATATAATGTTAGGTTAGGAGCTCAATTCAAGTATTCGGTTCCTCAGAAAGAAACTCAAGTTAAAATTATTATTGATCCTCAACGAGTGTCACAAGCTTTGGATAATATTCTTCAAAACGCAATCAATCATTCCGCAGAAGAGAACAGACAGATTGTTGCGAAATGTGAAGTTCTACTTGATACAGTAGAAATTACTGTGGCTGATAATGGCGCTGGGATTGATCCTGAAAACTTAGAACGAATTTTTGAAGCCTTTGTATCCATACCTTCTAAATATTCGATTCAAGGGACAGGAGTTGGTCTTTATTTAGCGAAAACAATTGTAGAAGCTCACGGCGGAAAAATAAGAGCATATAGCGAGGGTAAGGATAAAGGTTCAACGCTTAGAATTTCTTTACCAAGAAATAGTGACTTCTCTAATTTTAATTATGATATTACTTCCCCTTAGTAATGGAATGACCTCAGATATAATATGAAATGAGTGAAAAATTTGCTGAGTTATCCTCTTCTATCATAAAAACTAGAAGTCTTAATTCCTCAGAAGATGATTCAAGGGTGAGGCTTTTCGAAATCGAACAAATTTGGTTTGAAAATGAGCGATGTGACAAGAAACAAGTTTAATACGTCACAAAAGGAAATTATCCAAAAAGACTTCGTGCTCTTTCTTCTGGTTTTATTGTTAAGTCTATAAATTCTTTTTTAATGAACTCAATGAATTCTTTTCCTTGAGGGGTCTCTGCTATCTCAAGATTATCACTTAATGAGGGAAAAACTTCAGTGAGGTGATTTGCCACTATTTTTACTTTTTCTTGAATTGCTTTATGCCCTTTTCCAAAATCACAAATAACATAGACACTCGCATCTTCTTTGAACAGTTCAACTTTTGAGAAGAAGACCGCAAATTTTTTCATAGAAAAGGATTGGGTTTCATCCGAGAAAGTAGAATTGACAAATTGCTGAAGGGCTGTTAAGAAGCCAGCTGTCATAAGTGGATCTCCTTTCACCCCAGGTCTAAAGTCAATATGAATGACTGGAAGACCTGCACTTGATATTACACCGACTTCATAAACTACCATTATTCGTAGTACCCCCTAATTTCAATAATGATTACTACCGATATGTTCTACCTTTCAATTACCTTTTTAAAACCAATAAAGGAAGATTTTATAAAAGTAATGCCTTTCACTCACTACCTTCCCTGTTCAATCATCTAGTTTTCATCTAAGAATGTTTAAAAAAGTAGTCTGTATTCTCTTTTAACAAGAGTAATCCATTTAAGTGAAGAAGAAATTTAAAGTCTGTGAATGCGTCTTTATGAATTGACTAACTGTAATGCTGCGTTACAAGAAAAAAATGTGTTTTACAAAGAAGAATATCAAAGCTATACAGTTGGTTTCAACAGGCGCATAAATAAATTCAACAAGGTGACTATCAGATCCAAAATCTAAATGTAGAACTAAATTTAGTTAAGTAGAGAGAACAAGAGAGACTTCAAACCAGATCTGAAGTTACATTAGATGATCTATATCAACAGGTTCAACATTTAGAAGTTAATAATCAGGATGAGAAAGTTATACTTCTTTGTATTATTCCTACCTTTACAACATTTATACCACATGTGACGCTGATGTTGGCTACTTAGAGCTTTAAATCGTCACATTTCTACATTAATACCAGTTTAAATGAATATAAAATTATACAAGATCATACTTGAAAAAATATGATACAAATCCAAACTCAAAAGATCACCCTTAATAAGAAGCTTCAACATTATTCTTCTAGTTGCAATCTCACACTATGGTATAGTCTATTATTCAATTTACGTCCTTTAGGATCTCAAACGTATCTGGAAAGAAGATGAAGAAATTTGGAAGACCAAATGAGAGATAAAACGAATGAAATGTCTAATGGTTCAATTATAGACAAAATAAGCGGTCTCTATAACCGTATTCATGTACTTGAAAGTATTATGAGTCAAAAGGACGGGGAAATCGAAGATCTGAGAAAGAATGACCTAACATACCATAGTATCATTGAAAATATGGGAATGGGGTACGCACATTACGAAATCATTATAGAGGAAGGGATTCCATGTGATTTCATTATTCTAGATGTTAATAAGACGTTTGAAAAAATAATGGGTCTGAGCTCAGAAGTAATACTCGGAAAAAGAATATCAAAAGCATTTCCAGGTATCGAAAAAGATCTTAAAGATTGGATTCAAATCTTTGGAGATGTAGCATTGAATAGGGGCTCAACAAAATTAGAACAGTACTCTGCTGCGTTGAAAAAGTGGTTTTCAATCAATGTGTTTAGCCCATCGCCTAATCATTTTGTCACCCTGTTCTATGACATCACAAAACATGTAGATGAAAAAAAGGTTTTTGAAAATCAAGCAACAATTGGAAAAATCCGCTCCAAACGGTTGGAAAATATTCTCAACTCCACTGGAATAGGGATTTATAGCTTGGATAATGAAGGAAGGATTTCTCTGATTAATTTTGCTGCTGCAAATAAGCTTGGATATAAGATCGAGGAATTATTGGGAAGGAAAAATGAAATTATAGTTCCTCAAGAAAGAGAAACCACCAATAAAGTCCTTGTATCACTCCAGAAAAAGGATGGAACAGAATTTTCTGTCAAATCAGTATGTGAGGAAATGCATAACGACCATGGTGAGATTATTGGTCAAGTTGTTGCATTTATAGATATTTCAGATAGAAGGGATGCTTCAATTAGTGAAATTCGGTTTAATGCTCTTCTAGCAGCGAGTGAAGCTCGTTTTAAGAATTTATTCACAAAAATGGAGAAAGAGATTCAGAAAGGGGAAAAATTGGCCCAAATGTATCTAGACATTGTAGGTGTCATAATCGTTGCCTTGGATTCCTTCGGAAGAATCACACTCATCAATAGAAAGGGTTGTGAAACGTTAAAATATTCTGAGGAGGATTTAATTGGGAAAAACTGGTTTGATACTGTTGTACCAGAAGATATGAGAACTTTTGAGAAAGAATTATTTGAATCTTTAATGAATGGCGAGATCGATGAAAAGGATTCGGGAGAGAATATTGTTTTAACAAGTAATGGGGATGAAAGAATCATCTCATGGCGGAATATGATCCTTGAAGATGATGAGAAAAGGATTATAGGAGTTCTTAGTTCAGGGATGGATATCACAGGATTGAAACGGTCAGAGAAAGAATTGAAACAAATTATAGCCAGTTTTTACTCAACTTAAGGATTGAAAACGCTTAAATCTACATGATCTTTGACGAGTTGCTCTAGCAAGCTTATTTTATCTGTTTCATCTTTTGTAAACATGATTTCCATATCGTCTATGTGTTTAGCGGTAGCAAAAGTATCAGTAGAAACCAATAGTAAAGGAATATTGGCCATATTAGCTTTTGACTCAATTATTGGGTCGGAGGGGAGAATATTATTTGTTAAAACTATTCCTGCGGTAGAAGATTCTAAGGCAGCAAGAATCATATCAGGACGATCCCCTGGTGTAATAATTAATTTGTTTTCAAGAGCCCAGAGAGGCCTTTTAATGACATGAGCAGCTGACATTGCCCCAACAAAGACGTGTTCAACTTTATTTTGAAGTCCCTTCTCTCCTGCGAGAATCTTGGCCATTAAAGATTGATTCAAAAAATCCATAGAAAAATAAGTCAATTCCTTCATATAAGGAATGATCCCTAGAACCTTTACACCTAATTCATTAAAAGTATCTAAATGTGTCTCTTTGAAGTTTTCAACATCTTTAATTTTATTGATGATAACACCGAGGAAATCAACATCCTGAGTATTAACACATTTTGTAAAAAAGGTGAGATCATCAATTATCGCTTCATCAGGACCAGTAAAGACCAAGATTAGTTGTGCCCCTGTGCTTCTAGCTAACGTCAATGGATCAAGATGAACTGAACGTCCATAACTCAGGTTTTTCCCTCCTTCAATAAAGACAATATCTTTGCCTATACTCACCTTATTTGCAATTTCTTGTAGCTTTTCTTTTGTTGATGATTCATCATACATAAATTGGAGTTTTGAGTGAGCAAAACCAAGTGACATATCTTCTGGAGCTTCTTCTAACTTTAGTACGTTTGTAACTAGTGCAGAATCATAATCCCATAGACGTTTCTTTTGATAGAGGAGGCGATCGCCAAAGGGTTTAAGATATCCAATTTTTTTATTCAAAGCTTGAGCTAAGCCAACAATTAAACTTGTTTTACCTGCTTCTTTACTTGTACTTGCTATAATTATTTTTTTCAATTATTTCACCTCTTCTTTGGGAGGAGGAGTGAGTAGAATTCGAGCATCCACGCAGAGAACACCTTTTTCTTGTTCAAATGCTAAACAGGGGTTTATTTCAATATCTGATATATCAGGGATAGATTGGATAGTTTTACTTAATCTCATTACAACCTCAATACAGCCTTCAATATCTCTTCTCGCCTCGCCACGTACACCTAATAAGAGTGGGTAAGACCGAATTTGCTTGACCATTTCGCTTGCGTCTCTCCACGTAAGTGGTACAGCTCTAAAAGCTACATCTTTGAGTACTTCAACATAAATCCCTCCAAGACCAAACATAACAGTTGGACCAAAAATGGCATCTATTCGTGCTCCGATGATGGTTTCGATTGCTTCATCCATGTTAATCATGGTCACAATTTCCATACCTTGTATTTCTGCATCAGGTTTGTAACTTCGACAAGAATTCATGATAGCTTCAAAAGCATCAATTACTTCTTCTCGATTCTCAAGGTTGAGAGCAACACCACCAGCGTCTGATTTATGAATGATGTCTTTAGAAACGATTTTCATAACAACAGGATATCCAATATGTTCTGCATATTCGATCGCTTCTTGAATATTCTTCGCGACATAGCTCTTAGGCATGGGGATTCCTGCTGCTTCCATGACTCGCATAGCCTCTGGAACTAACAGGAATTGTCTTCCTTTCTCCCGAACCTCAGTTATTACTTCCTGAATCGCTGGAATATCAATATCAACATCCCTTTTATCATACTCAGCAAAATCTTCAGCATAAGAGAGTGTTCGATAATTGGAATAAACAGCTCCTAGACACGAGACGGCCTGATAGACATCTGGAAAGATAGGAACACCTAGACTTTTCAAACTAAAAAGCCCACGTTCGAAATCCGAGCCACCAAAGAAAGAAAATACCAAGGGTTTTTTTGGTTTTGTTTCAATAAATTTCTTCTGAACGACTGCTGTTAACTGGTCACAATCAAAAATAGCTGTTTCACAGCCCAGGCAAATTATTGAGTGAATTTCCTCACTGTCTATTGCAGCTTGGAGAGCCTGCTCATAGAATTCATTTGAAGCTCCTCCAGTTATGTCCACAGGGTTTTTTGTGGATCCAAACGATGGTGTGACAGGCCCAAAAATTTCTTTCAAAATATCCTGATCATCATAAAGATTAACTCGATACATTTCACATGCATCTGTTGCTAAGACCCCGATTCACCCACCGTTAGTAACTATAA
>JBHLPG010000242.1:0-6110 GCA_048939725.1 Promethearchaeota archaeon
TTTAGAAAACCCTCCTCCACATACCCTTGCTCGCGCCGCTGATTTAGGAAAAGCAATGCAGTTAACAAATATTCTTAGAGATATAAAGGAGGATTATAATAAAGGAAGAATATATCTCCCCAAAGTGACAAGAGAGATATATAGAGTTTCAGAGAAAGATCTTTCAAAAAAGATTGTAGAAGAAAATCTAAAAGCACTCATACGTTATGAATCGGAGCGAGCAAGATCTTTTTATCATATAGCAGATCTTGGGATAGAAGAACTTCCACCAGCTGCGGCATATACAGTCAATGTTGCTTCACGCGTATATAAAGAAATATTAAATGAAATTAAAAGAATAAATCATCAAGTATTATCACAAAGAGCTATTGTTTCAAAATTTAGAAAAATAAGAATTGCACTAAGAGTTAGATTAGAATTCTTTTGGAATCTTCATAGGAATCAGTTTTTTGTCTTTAGAAAAGATTGAAGTATTAGGTTAGAAGTTAATTTTGCGCTTGTAATCACTCCTGGAATACCTCCACCAGGATGAGTTCCAGCTCCCACTATGTATAATCCTTTGATATCCTCTGATTGGTTGTGGGGCCTGAAATATGCTGATTGGAGGAAAGTTGGAGCTAACGAAAAAACTGCTCCTTTATAATCTGAATGTAAATTTTCAAAATCTGCTGGAGTTAGTATCTTTTCAGCCTTTATGTGCTTTTGTAAACCTGGCATATATCTTTTTTCAAGAAAGCCAATGATATGGTCACGAAACTGCTTCTTTTCAATCTGCCAATCTATACCGGAATCCTGATTGGGTACTGGAACTAAGACATAGCAGGATTCCCCTTCTCCTGAAGCGAGAGAAGGATCAACTCGTGTAGGAATGTATAAATATGCTGAAAAGTCTCCTTTTTCGCTTAGTTGTTTTTTAGTAAAAATATCATCAAGTAAGCCTTTATAACGAGGGCCTAATAAGATATTATGAATATAAAGATCTGGATACTTACAATCTGTTCCAAAATAGATCATAAAAACGCTCATTCCGTAAGTAGCATTTGTATATCGTTTATTGGAATTTTTCTTACGACATTTTTCCTTAATCATATTCATATAAGTTGTCGCGATATGAGCATTAGAAATGATAATTGAAGATTCATAATATTTTCCATCCTTAGTAGTTACTCCTTCAACAGCTGATCTATCAGAAACAATAATTCTTTCCACTTCATTATTTAAGATTATTTCTCCTCCTAATCTTGTGAATAGATTACCAAGCTCACGAACTAAGGAATTTGTTCCACCTTTTACAAACCAAACTCCCCATTCTTTTTCAACAGCCTGAATAAGCATATAAATTGATGTGATTTTGAAGGGATTTCCTCCTATCAGTAAGGGATGATAAGTAAAAACCATTCGTAATTTTTCATTTTTGATATATTTTGAAACATAAGAATAAACTGATCTATATGCACCTAACTTTAATAATGGAGGCCCAATTTTCAACATTGAAAAGAATGATTTGAAAGGCTTATCAGAAAGCTCTAAAAATCCCTTCTGGAAAATTGGTTCAATCGACTTCATCATCTTTTTATAGCCCTGAACATCATATGGACTTATTTTCGCTATTTGAGCCAAATTTTCTTCCACGGTTGAATAGTTGAAATAAGAGCCATCATGAAAATAAATTCGAAAATATGGTTCAATTGGAATTAATTCTAAAAAATTGCTCATATTTTCATTATTTAAATCAAATAACTCCTGGATTAAGTGAGGAACTGTAATAGCAGTTGGTCCCGTGTCAAAGATGTAATTATTGATTTTAAAAACAGATGCCTTTCCACCAATTTGGTTTGTTTTTTCTAATAAAAGTACTTCATACCCTGCTGCTTGCATACGAATAGCTGATGCAAGGCCACCCAATCCCGCTCCAATAACAATCAATCTCTTATTATTTCTGTTTTTACGATTGAAGCTCATTATGATAACCAGTTTAGCTATTTATATCCCAAGAATTATCATCCAATACCTTGGTAAATAGAATTTTTAATGACAATGTCAAAGATGATGTTGAACTTTAAATAATTGTGAATATATAATACTATTAGTTAATTTCCAAGGTTAAATGGAGAAAGTTCTAAAGCAATTTCTTGGATATTCATCAATACATTCTATTATCTAGCATCTAGGATTCAAACAAGTTGAAGAAATTACCTGTTGGAAATATTAGCTTATAAAGTCCCTAAATCCCTTTAGACTGATATTAAATATATTTCCTAGATTCCATTTTAAATGGTTTTAAACATTATTTTGGCTTTTTCACGCATTATTGAATGATCTACAATTGGCTTGGGATAGTCAGTTAAATCCCTTGGGCGTGTTTTAAAGAGGTTGTGGATTAACTTCGGATTGTAATCTCGTAATTCAGGAATAAATCGTTTAATATATTCACTTTGTGGATCAAACTTCTTCTGTTGCAACCAAGGATTAAAAATTCTAAAATAGGGTACTGGATCGCAACCTGTGCTTGCTGCCCATTGCCAATTACCATTATTTACTGAAATATCGTAATCAACTAGTTTCTCTGCAAAATATCTTTCTCCCCATTGCCAATTAATTAATAAATCCTTTGTCAAGAAGGACGCCACAATCATTCTTACACGATTGTGCATCCATCCAGTGGAATTTAATTGTCTCATTCCTGCATCAACTATTGGAAATCCAGTTTTCCCTTCACACCAAGCTTGAAATAGGATCTTATTATAATTCCAATCCAGTTTATTATATTTTGGCCGAAAGCATCCCTTAAACACATGAGGAAAGTGATATCCAATATATACATAGAAATCTCGCCAATAGAGCTGTCGTAAAAGTGTAAAATTTTTCGTTTGATTAATAGCGTGATATACCTCGCGAATGGACACCGTACCAAATTTGAGATGTGCTGATAGATTGGTGGTCCCTTTGAGTGCTGGAAAATCCCGTTTCACGCCATAATCTTTCATTTCATGAATCTGATTGAGTATTTTTATTCCGTGTGATCTTCCTCCTACCATATAAATGTTTGAATTGTGATAATTTAGGATATTCTTTAACTTCTCTGCTGAAATCACATCTGATAGGTCATCTGAGTAGTAATTTGTATCTTTACTAATTTTTTCAGGTTTATTTATTGAATATTGTTGAGATTTTTTGAAAAAGGGAGTGAAAATAGTATATGGGGTTCCATCACTCTTAATAACAACTTCAGGTTCATTTAGAAGCAAATCAGCAGTTAATACGAGCTTTATTCTATTCTCTTTACAAATTCTATCAATTTTGGAATCTCGTATCTGTGAATATGGAGTATAGTCACGATTCATTATTAATTTATCAATATTAAGTTCTCTTCTCTTCAATAAATTACTGATAATTTCGGGTGGTTTTCCGTAGTGAATAAATAATTGAGCTTTTTTCAAGGTAAATTTATGGATGAGATCAATCAATGATTCCTTCAAAAACTGTTTCGCATTGAAACTTAGATTTTTATTACCAATCAGGTACTGATCGAGGATAAAAATTGGCATTACATTTTTAGATGAATTAAGTGCTTTTATTAGCCCAGAATTATCTTCTAATCTTAAATCCCGTCGAAAAACGAATAAGGAATTTTGGTTTGATCCTATATCAAATTCGTTCATAATCTTTCAACACGTTGATCGCTTTTAAAGCACTTAGTTCTTTATCTCGTATTTCTAACATTATATCAAAGTTTAATCCTCTTGTTTCTTGAATAAATGTGAGAAACTTATTTATATCAATTGTATTGGTGTGTCTTCCCAGCTTCGCGTCTTCTTGTTATAAACTCCAAACCAACATCAATATTCTCTGTCCAAATTTCCTTTGCTAGTTGAATACCTTGAACTACAATATCTGAATAATGAATATGATTCTTTACTTAATTAGTTAAGAACTAAATCACGAGACCTGAATAGTAATAGAGGTAAAGATCTAAGGACAGATTAATTGCTGTGTAATCCCCTGAGATTCTTTCATACGATTCTTAAAGTTCCAAGAGAATATATTAATTGGAGAAACTTCTATGGCGACTTCTTGGATATTCCTTGACAATAATTTTTTACCTAAAGGTGAATTTTTCCCATCTATTATATACCGCTGAAGTAAAATCTCTAAAACTTCGATTCCTTTTGATTCCAAGATTCGTGCCTTAGCTTGACCTCTAATTCCACAATAAGGGGCTTCTTCATTTGAAATTTCGAAGGCACACTTCGGGTTTTTTCTTAACAAGTCCACTACCTTTGCTTTTTCTGGTGTTGCAATAAGAAAATTACCATCATTTGTATAAGTAAACCAGAGTGAAAGGATGATTGGCCAGCCTGATTCAGTTAATACCGATAAGCGCAGGGGGATCTTTGCACAATCTAAGAACTCTTTAATTTCATTATTGATCATATTCTCACTTCTAATATCCTTTAGATACAGGAATTCCTTTTTTATTAAAATATAAAAATTATGACATAAAATCTATGAATTTCTGAAAATCCTGCCCATTGATTACTATTACGTCTGCCTCTGGGAATTCATTACGATTCTTCTCTATCAAGCCTTGACCACCAATAGCAATCTTGATATCATCATCAAAGACATTCCTGATTGATTCTAAGTTATGTTGTAGGGTACCGATGTATGCACGTAGTGTAATTGACATAAAAAGCCATTGAGGTTTTTCTTTGAGTTCTTTAATATACTGAATCATAGACCGAATAGGGAGAGGCCGACCAATGTTAATAGTATGATAACCAAGGTCAGAGAAGATTAATTCTAAACTCAATAAACTGATGACATGCTGCTCTCCCTCTACAGGAGCAAGAATAATTTTCCCCCTTCCATCTGAGACTCTGACCCGATTAATTTTATCAATAATTATTTTTTCAATTCGATTCGAAATGACATGCTCCTCGGCTGTAGAAATTTTCGTTTGAGCCCATAATTCTCCCACCTCAATCATTAATGGAGTAATTAGACATGTAACAAAGGTTTGGTTATTTTTCATAAAGTGAGATATTTTTCTTTCAAAAATTGAGGAATTGTATTCGGAAGATTTCATATATTCAATTAATTTGTGTATTTGTGCTGCATCACAAGGAATCGGAATGGGTTCCTCTGGAGTCACCTTTGCTCCTTTAATTGAGAATTTATCATCGGGTTTAATAGTCAACTGTTCTCCTTCGAATAGTAATTCAGTCCGAGATTCTATCTTTTTTTTCTCAATCAATTCCTGAATAGCTTCTTTCAGACTGATATCAGTTAACTGTGATTCAGCAACATTGTTACCAAAGTATTGGATTAATTCGCGGAATGAAATTTCTCTACCATTGTCTCTAAAATAATTATAAAGACGAAGATCTATTCTTTCTTTCTCATGAACAAATGGATATTGAATTGAATCACCATTCAACCAAATTACAGTATACCTTCCTCGATTTAACCGCCGACGTTCTATGATTATTTCTCCCTTGTAGTTTAACTCTTTGATCGCATTAGATATTGTATTTGGTTTTAGGCTGTATTTTTTTGAGATCTCTGATACGGGAATCTCTTTCCCTCGATTTGCCTTAAGGTATTTTATGATAAGATCTTTTGAGGACTCCACGTAATACAACTTCTTTTTTCATATTCAATCTGAAGTAATCTATATTTTTCTTAAATACTCAAGTCGAACCTTTGTAGCTAGCAAAATCTTACGGAGTTTTGATACAACAGCTCTCTGCTTTAATACTTGGTAATCACGACGGTGAATTTCATTTAAGATTTCACCATAAACTCGGGAAGCAACTTTGACTGTGTATGCTCCAGCTGGGGGTAATTCTTCTATCCCAAGATCAGCTTGTTTATAATAACCTTTAGCTCGTGCAGATTCATATCTGATTAATGATTTTAAATTTTCACTGACTTCGTCAGTAGAGAAATCGCCTTCCGTGACATTATAGGTATCACGGGTATGTTTAGGTAAATAAATCCTGCCTCGCTCATAATCCTCCTTTATATCTCTAAGAATATTTGTTAATTGCATTGCTTTTCCTAAATCAGCGGCGCGAGCAAGGGTATGTGGAGGAGGGTTTTCTAAT
>JBHLPG010000243.1:0-6109 GCA_048939725.1 Promethearchaeota archaeon
CAGTACTTCGCATCACCTCCTCAAAAATCCCCTTTGTCCGTTAAATAGCGTCCGATCCCATGATGTATTGAGAAATTCACAAAAATCGTAATCTCCAGAGTATTCCTGACGCAAGTAAAAATTCAAAATGCTATTGAACCTTGGTACTATACTAATCTACATCTAGATTTACTCCATTACTCGTTTGAGATTAAAAGTATCGAAATGCTTGTCAAAACTATAGATTTCAGTGAGATTCAAGCGATCCATCAAAATTTTGGCTAACGAGTCATTAATCCCTACTTTATATCGTTGAGCGAGAACAGTGGCCCCTTGATAGTCACTATGGGTCACATCGAGGACTGTAATCGATTCCTTTGTTAAGAGATCATAAATGAATTGAGACGATTCACTATAACTCTTACGAGATTCTAAGATGTTTGCTACTTCTGATAAATGTACAACACTAGTGACGACGTTTTCTCCATTATCCACTCGTGTGATAATCTCCCTCGCGACAGTTTTTATTCTTTCGAGATGTTTTGGGAGCTCTTGGATGGGCTCTAGAACCGCATATAAAAATATGGAAGCATCAATAAAACGAAGTTTCATGCTTTGTCTCCACTAAGTAAATATTCCTTTAATTTATGGTAATCCGAATAGACTTCGGGGGGTATTTCAACCTTAAGGAATTGAAAATACTTTTGTAAATTGGGGTCATCTTTAGGGATGACTAAGAGAAGATCACCATCTTCAACTAGAAAAACTTCGTTTGATTGGATCTTCTTACGCCATTCAGGAGGTAAAACAACTCGCCCTTGAGAATCGATACGTTTAAGCTCAATCATAATGAACCCATATTCTAATGTCATTCCCCACTTTATAAAGTTGATCCCCAAATGTTCTTCGTGATTACCATGTAACTTTAATTGAAATATTAATCTAAATCGATATTGAATCGGTGGGTTTCGTATGTGAGAAGGGAATGGCTGTTTTTTCTACTACAAATTTGCCAATTCCTTGTAATTGGATCTTTTCTTATTGTGTGAATCAAGTAGCCAAGCTGGATGATGGAAAATTGCTAATATCTGAGTAAAATGTCGTATAAAACGTTGGATAGGTCTATAATCTTTTCATAGGAAAATCATTAATTTACTGCATGTTCACAAGTAGAGAAAACAAAGCAAAAATAAAATGAGAGGATTGAAGAGGAACCTATAAAGTTCTCTTCAAGTTTCTCGTTGCGAAATTTTCAGGATTGTGGATCATTCAATTACTATAATGAGTCTCTTAGAATGGCTATCAAAAATGGGTTTTTTCTTTTTAACCAAATTAACACTGTAACTGTTAATGGGTGTGGTATAGTAGAAAATAAAACTAATTCACGAGTCCCTCCCGCTCAAAAACTTTTCCTGCGCCCCATAAAGCCATTAACAGGGAGAAAAGAATCACTACAAGATGGAAAATGACATCTACCATCACATTGTTTACTGGTAGCAGATAGGTTGAACTTTGGGTAAAATAATCAGGTAATAAAACCTTCTGAAAAATCGCCAACGCGTGCATCCACGGAATGAGATACAATAATAACGGTAAGGGGGAGTCCATTGTAGTACATAATATCTCTGGAATTCCTGTAAAGAGGATTGTGGTAATAAAGAGCATTACGGGAAGTAATATTAACGTAAAAAGTTGTCTGGATGTTTCAGCACTTTTTGCCAGGGAAGCTATTGCAATACCTATTCCTAAATTAAGAAGGGTGCATAGAAACAACACTAAAGCTAATCCGAGGAACATATTCAGATCAAGATTGATTTCGAAGGCTGCTGAATTCCAATTATAAGCTGGGGCAATTATAGTATTAGTGATTTGGATATATAACCAAAATCCAATTAAGTTAATGATGAGGGATAGAGTCCCTAGTATTGATCCTACTACGAATTTTGAAAGTAAAATTTGCACCCTTGAAATGGGTAGACTCAGTAGGGCTTCCAATGTTTTCTTTTCGCGTTCTCCTGCAATTGCGGCTGAAATGTAGGGGATCACACTCAGAAATGTAAGGATAAGTGCGATCATTGCTGGTAACCCTAAATCTATTGAAGCATCTAATGGATTGATCTCCTCATTCACCGCGATGGGTGTCAGAGATTGTTGGGAGGTTATAGCGGAGACTACTCCCAAGCGAATCAGAGGCAAGATGATCTGAATTGCCCACATAAAGAAAGGCATCAGAAATACCATCATCATTATACCCCGAGTACGGCGGGCTGCTTGGATATCTCGTTTAATCAAATATGTGAATTGTGTCAATGACATGTTTATTCTCTCCTAAACAGTAGCTAAAAGGCTTTTTTTACTCCCTTCTGCTTTTACCAGATATGTATAGACTTTTTCAATCCCTTGGACCTGATATTGTTCTTCTAGTTCCTTGGGGTGGCCTACAGCTAAGATTCGACCTTTAGCAATTATTGCGATTCGATCACAGAGCTCATTGATATCTGTCAAATCATGAGTGGTTAAAAAAATGGTTTTGTTCTTTTCCCTACTTAGCTTTTGGATTATTGATCGAATGGTTTGTGCGCCAAGAATATCAATCTTGGTTGTTGGTTCATCTAGAAAAATCAATTCAGGATCCATGACTAAAGTGCTAGCAACGAGGACTCGGCGTTTCATTCCGCCGCTAAAGTTTTTTGTGAGTTCGTTTTGGCGATCTTCAAGCTCTACTAATTCTAAAAGTTCCTCTGTCCGCTGTGTTAACACTTGCTTTGAAAGGATATTCCCCGAATGGATTCCCCCTTGATAAAGAATGTGTTCTTGTGCTGTTAACATTTCTAGACATTCAGCTTCTTGAGGGAGGAGAGAGGATCGTTGGCGTATTGTGTACGATTCCTTGATATTGTCACAACGCATCCCGAAAATGGTTGCAAAGCCAGCTGAGGGCCGAATCAACCCTAATAAACACCGAATCAGAGTGGTTTTACCTGCTCCATTCGGGCCTAGGAGACCAAATACTTCTCCTTTTTTAATAGATAGAGAAACATTATCAAGAGCTATTTTCTCTTTAAATTTCTTTGTTAAATTGTTGATTTCAATAATATTCATAATCTTAACCTTTCTTTTAGATTTACTTGTATTAACATGAATTTTTTTCACTTTTCATGAAAGAAATTGGTGATGAGGTTATAATATTGCAAGAGTGCTTCGGTACCCTTTTTTGTTGTAATAAATTCTATCGAACCAAAATTGTTGACTTGCTGAATTAGATCGCGAGCTACGAGAAACCGTAGTGCTTCTTTTACAGATGATGTCTTTAATCCCAAGTTATTGCGGAGCCAGGTCTGTGTACGAGGAGTTTTCGTACAAATCTCTAGAAGTTCTGACCAAATCTCAAATTTACTACGCCTTGAGATTCCTTTTCTTTCAGTTTTGTTGTTTTGCCTGTTCATGCTGACTCCTCATCATCAAAAGGCAATTCATCTACATCATGGACAATAGGCATTAGCTCTAATGATTCTGCCCATTGGTCTAGCTGAGAAAAGACTGTTAACCACCGTTGAAACATCAATTTCACCTGTCGATCTCGTACAACCATAACACCGTATGTGAGGAGAATTCCACTATACATAACATATAACCAGAAAATGGCTCCTCCCTGAGGCTGAAAAAGAAATACCATTACTAGATGATTGATAAGAACAATGATTATACCAATCACGATTTGAATAAACCAACTTCGATTAAAACGTGTTTTAATGTGTTGTGCTAAGGTATCAGGAGGTTCTTCGGGAAAAACTTTTGATTTTATAACCGACTGCTGAATCGTGGATTGTATTGTATTAACATACGAAGAGATTCCTTCATGGAGAATGGAGGGTTCAGTAAGGAGAAGGGTTTTTTCTTTGATGCCAGCGAAATGTTGATCGATTTTTTTCCAAAAAGGCCACAACATGCGAATGTTGTTTAAAGCAACGAGTGCAAATAGTGATGTGTTAAGTAAAAAGATGATCAGATCTATCGTCCAGAGTTCATCGAAAACCAAAAAATAGAAAGTAAGAGAACCGACTAAAACCATTATAACAACATAGAGGTTTGAATACAACTCCTTTACAACTAAACGGTGGCTTTTCTGAATCTGCAAAAGCAGTTGTTGTTGTTTCTCTGCAAGGTTATCATCAGTTGACGGATGGTTTTTCATCAATAATCCCAATTGAAAGATGATTACTCATGAAATTTAAACTAGTAAGGACCTAAGGTGCCTCTTTTTTAATTAGTACTCTATTTCAGTACGGTCTACTTGTAACTAGAGCTCATAAGGAATTTTATCATAGGGTCATAAGGAATATTATAATAGGGTCAAAAGCACGATCTTACTCAATAATGAATCCGAAAATACTGGATAAGCCGTTGGGTACTATTATTTGAGTTTCTGTGAATTCCCCAAGTTTCTCATGGCAATGCTACTTGATCATTTAGAATTTCGATCTGAAAGATTTTCCCATCTGTCCAGTTTTCACATGATTTTTGGCTTGTCCAAAGATACTTGCCGTCCCACGCAATTGCAGTGGTTGCTTCTGCTGGAGGATATATTCTGCCCACCAAAGTTCCGTTAATATCCCATCTTGTGATTTCGCTTTCACCTGCAGCCCAGAAATAACTCCCGTTCCAAGTCAACGTACCAAAGATATCTCCACCACTCAGAGTTATTGTGTCAAAAAGTGTTCCCGACTTATTCAATTTGAATAGCTTTGAACCGACAGCTCCAGAAACGTAGATGAATTCGCCATCAGTAGCAATTCCATAAGCAAATCCAACCTCACTTGGGTATGTATAGGAATCTTGAATCTCAATAAAATCATCAATTATCTTAAACTTGAAAATTTTATACAGAATCCTATCACAAGTCCAGAAGTATTCTCCGTCGTACGCCAGTCCATTTGGGTTGATGATCTTGTTGTTTCCGTATTCAGTGATATTACCTGATGTAAGGTTGATTCTTACGAAGTTTTGATGGGTTCCAAGATATGGTGGATGGTGTGTGAACTTCCACAAGGAGTTATTAAGATATTCAAGCGTCCAATCAAAGGAAGTCACATAATCCAGACGGTCAATTACCCTCCGAGTTTCATCTTCCTCGGGATACACGTACACATAACGATCTTCTGGGTCTCCCGGGACATAACCTAAAGGTCTTGGTTGTGGGTCACCGAAGTCGAGAGTAGGAATAGGAACGGTTCCATTTCCAAAAAAATCATTTCCTGAGATGATCATTGATGTTGTTGTGTCATTTGTTATTTTTTCCCCTGTAATGTTTTCAAATTTGTTGTTGATAACACTCATGTTTGAAAGCTGAGATGCAATAATAGCTACATGCGAATAATTGACAAAGTAATTACCTCTCACTAAGGAATTCGTAGCGTCAGTATAAATCCCATTATTGCCCCCATTGAAGACATTGTATTGGATAGTGATATTCGGATTATAGTCTTCAAGTGCTATTTCATGATATCCATTTTCATAAATGCGATTATATTCAATTAGGGCTGTGGTGTGAGCCATCATGATGCCCTCAGTGTGAACCCATCTGACAATGGAGTGAGATATTGTAACATTGGATCTGGCTGAATCGATACCAATAATGGGAAATTCTATGATGACATACTTGAATATAGAGTCGTTTGTATTGGCGCACAAAATCCCGCCCCAATCACCATTAACAGGTTGTTCAGCATCTGATGTGAACCAAATTTGTTGATTAGGAGTTCCAATTGCCCTAATAGTACCTCCTACAATCATTAACCCAACACGATTTATATCTTGATATCCTCTGGCATGCTTAAACTCTACAAATGTTCCAGGAAGGACTGTTAATGTTACTCCTTGAGGAACAACTACATTATTTTGGACGTGAATGTGCCCTTGCCACGATGTATCTTCTGTAAGAGAACCACTAACATATGTTACAGCAGGAGTTTTGTCTTTAGGCATATTAATCATGAGAACAAAAGTTAGAACACCGATTATTACAATAAAAATAACTAAAAATATCTTGCTTTTTAATAATTTCAAAATATTCATTTCATTCACTGAAAGACCAACAAATTAATGGTAAATTGGATTCGGTTTTATTGTT
>JBHLPG010000244.1:0-6108 GCA_048939725.1 Promethearchaeota archaeon
CACGGGTTGGAACGTATAAGCTCAAATCGATTTATTTTATACGATAATGATCTGTATAACCTTTCTAATCCATTAACAATGACCATAGAGAATTCATCAGGGTATTCTAGATTCTTAGAAATCGAAATAGATGAAGTTAATAAGATTATGAGAGAAGTATGGTCATGGGTACCCTCAAATCAATCCTATTATTTTCCAGAATCAGGGGGAGATGCGGATCGACTACCAGACGGAAATACACTTGGAATCTTTGCGGGTAAAGGATTAATTCTGAATTTACGTGACCCTGTCATAATAACAGAGGTAACAAAAGCTGGTACAATCGCTTGGGAATTACAAATACCAGGAATAGATAATTCATATTATTGGGTCCACAGAATTGAAAGATTTTATGAAAGACCATTGATTTCTCTCCACGATCAATCAATTGATTTTGACAAAAGTACCTTATGGGTTAACCTCTCAACATGGAATACGATTAAACAAAAAATGATGACTCCAGGAACATTATCAATCGTTGTAGATGGGGAAGAGATATATCAAAAGTCCTTTGAATTCTCTCCGCAATGGCAACCAACCTCTCTCGAAATTCGTATAGAAGATCTCCCCTCAAACGTAAAAACCATCAAAGTGCTTGTCACCAATGAAGATGATATTTCCCATTCTTTGATCATTTATCAAAAAGTGAGTTCATCATTTTTCCCATTAGGACCCGTAATGTTGCTATTAGGGGGGATGATGGTGGCTGTTCCTTCCATTATTGTTTTTAGAGAATATCGGAAAATCTAATGAAACCCAGATCTTAGAATGAAGGAATCACTTCTTATTCATTTTTCTTTTCCAGATATTTAATGCTGCGACACAAACAATTCCAACTAAAAGGGGAATAATAGGAAAGAGAGTAGGTTTTTCAGAGGAATCACTAGAACTTTCAGATGTAAAAGTACGTATCTCTAATTGAACACTTTCCTCCTTTCGATTTCCAAAAAGGTCATCGAGAAATAGTGTGATCTCCACAGAATCAGTCTTATCTGATAGGCTCAATGTATATCCGATGATAGAATCATCCATCCAGAGCCCTTGATCAACCAATTCATCATCTACAAGTATAGAATAGTTCCAAGGATGATCATCATCCACTTCCCATGATACTTGAACAGATGATTGATTTGACCAAACCCATAACTCTTCAGGAGAAAAATTAACAATCTGAGGGAGGGTGGTTTCTGGAGTAGGTTCAAAATAGTTCAGTGCCTCTAAAGCATCTAATTCCACGCTCATCGGTGAACTCACTTCAACCTGTACAAATCGAACCATGGCATGGTTCGTTCCAGTCAAATCGAAACTCTGATTTCCATGAAAAGTGACGCCTCCTGTTCCATTTTCAAGAATTTCAAAAGGCTGACTCAAATCGTTCCCAATTCTAATAATATAATTCCCACCTTGAGCATAAACCATGAAGTCTGGACCAGTACCATTCATAATTTCCTGGTTCCTCCCAAAATCTAAGGTAAGGTATCCATTCCCGTAATCCTGATAAATGGAGGCAACTTCATTGTCAGGAGCGCCAAGGGCTTTCTCCCCATCTAAATACCAGAGTGAAAAACTATCAATAAACCAATTCGGATAAGGATCGATATAACTGACTCCAGAAGCTTGCCTCTCTGATAATGAATGAGAAATCGTATTCCAATGTGAGCCAAATCCAATTAGGATAAATAAAAAGACCAATACTAGAATCTGTGATGATCTGTTCTTCAAAATTCATCGCTCCAATTTAATTTTTGCTATCAGAACATTGTGACATTGTGCTTCAAAATAATTTCTATGATGATTAATGAGGAGGAGTTGAAAAAATTCATTCTTATATTATTAAAAAACAGTAAAATAACATCAAATGTATACTAAACCTCATTAAATCCCATTATTGCCTTCATATGATTATTAACGGTGATTTAAATCCTCATAAATGGATTCAATATCCAGATATCATTTTTGCGGTATTTTGATTCAGGGTGGTTTAAAAAGAATCATCAATAGAAAAAATGTAGATACTAAGACTAGACTATCGATTAGGTGATTACAACTGAAAAAGAATTCAAAATTATTATCTATGGTATTACTAGCCATGTTTGCTCTTTTAATCTTCAATTTTCCCCTAAATGCCGATGCTGCTGTAGTTGATTTGGGTGATGACTATTTTGAAGATTTTGAGGGATCAGTATTCCCCGCCTGGGAAGCAACGGGGCTATGGCACATTGAAGATAATGATACCTCAGCATGGCCAGTATATGATCTACCAAGTGATTCCCATTACGCTTGGTATGGTGATAACACTACTGGGAATTATTATACTGGTGACTGGAATTACGGTTATCTGACTTCTGATAGCATCAACCTCACGAAGTTAGAAACACCGATTGAACTAGGATTCTGGAGTCGGGCGGAAACTGAGAATATTCCAGATGTCGATAGAAAGGAAATCTTTGTTTCTGTAGACGGTGGCTCTTGGGATCGTCTAGGACAGGTTCCAGATAGTGACATGTGGCAATATTATGGATTCGATCTTAGCCCATATGCCTACAGTGAAGATGTTAGAATACAGTTCTCGTTTGATACGGACGATGATTATGCAAATTACTATCGTGGTTGGATGTTGGACGATATTACAATTGGATCACCCCGCCCTCGCTTTGAACTCTTCATTATGCAGGAGTTCCATGCATTTGTAGGGGAAACACAACCCATAGATTTTCTTGCTAAATCATTTTATGATACCCATCAAATAATAAATATTACGATCTTCATGGAAACACCCAGTGGCACTGAAATCCTTCTTGAGGAATTTTTCTTTACTATTGACCCATATGGAACGTGGGACCATAATGAGCAATATGTGTTCACGGAATCAGGTTTATATACTGTCATATTCCTCCTAACAGACTTCAATACCCAAACAGATAAGGTGATCGAGTGTTGGTGGGAGATCGAAGATAAACCTCAAGATGAATTTATTCTTTATATCGAGCAAGACTATTATGCAGGAATCACAGATAACCGGAAAATGGGATTCTTCATAGACTCTTTCTTCGATATTTCGGTGCAAGTGGATATAACGATCAAAATGGAGGATCCGAGTGATGTGAATGAGACACTCTTTTTTGAACCAGGTATTTGGATTGATGGAAATAGCCATTGGGAAGAATGGCTCGATTACACATTCACAATGACTGGGGAATACTGGGTTTACTTCATAGTGGAAGATGAATCTGGAGTAGAATGGGTATATATTTGCTGGTGGGAAGTTGAAGCGGATTTCTTCGAGCTATGGATAGATCAAGAAATGTACGCTGGAGTAACAGATTACCGTGAGATGAAATTCCATGCGAAATCCTATTTCAATCACGGAACCCTAGTCAATATCAGTATAGACATTATGACTCCCAGTGGACCAATCGAAAATCTGTTATCCGAAGACTGGGTAGCAATTGAAGGGTTCGGATTTTGGGATTACAGTCTGGAGTATTCATTTCCTGACGCTGGAGAATATATAGTGTTATTCAGCATTGTTGATGAATATGGTATAGGATGGGCTCAAGAGTGCTCCTGGTATATCGAGGAAGACTTCATTGGTGTGTGGATCGAACAAGATATGGATGCATTTGTAGGTGAAACACGAACAATGAATTTCAGTGCCAAAAACTACTTCGACTCTGGTATGTATATAAGTGTCTTGATCCAAATTGATACACCATGGGGAACAGAAAATATCATGGAGGATACTTCTTGGATTGATGCCTATTCAACCTTGAGTTATTCTATCGATTATACTTTTACTGAACCAGGGGAGTACAAAGTATTCTTCCTTGTAACCGATGATTATAGTAATGAGTATGCTGTGGATTGCTACTGGAAGATACATGAAGAAGGAGAAAAGGAACGGTTCGAGTTAAAGATCGATCAGGATTACGAGGCTGAAGTAGGCGACAATGAAAGAATGACATTCATGGTGAAATCCTATTTCAGCCATGATATGGAAGTAGAGATGAATATGACAATTAAAACACCCAGTGGAACAGTAAAAACTCTTCTCCATGAAATGGTCTGGATTTATGCTTACGATATCTGGGAAAAACCAATTGACTATGAATTCAAAGAAGCTGGTACATATAAGGTACTCTTTGTTTTAATCGACGATATTGGCGCAGAATGGATAGCGGATTGTGAGTGGGATATCTCAGAACCAGCCACAGAAACATCGGAAACAACAGGAAGTCAAGAGTCAGGTTCTCCGACGATTCCGGGAGGCATTACCCCAGGATTCGAAAGCTACCTCATCCTTGGTGCAATAGCAGCTATAGCAATCTATTATCGAAAACGCCACGTTTAAACCACAAGAAAGTTGGAACTTGTCCAACATATTCCCCCTTTTTTTCTATTGTAATTCTTTTTAATGATTTATTATTCTAGTTGTTTTAACAACTTTTTTACCCCGTAATCTGATTTTGTGGGTTTCTTGCTTAAGAATTCGCATCTCCAAAAATAAAAATAATGATAGAAGCTTGGCTTATAAGGGAAATTTCCCAAGTTGAAATACTATTAATCACGAGAAGGGTACCACAATTGAACTTTCGAAATGTTGGGAAAACAGGACTGAAAATAAGTGAAATTTCTTTAGGAGCATGGCTCACATATGGAGGGGCGGTAGAAAAAGAACAAAGCAGAGCGTGTATCACAAAAGCAATTGAATTAGAGATAAATTTCATTGATATTGCAGATGTCTATGCCCGAGGAAAAGCAGAAAAGGTAGTGGGAGAGATTCTAAAAGAAGGGAATTATAACCGCCAAGATCTGGTCATTAGTAGTAAAGTTTTTTGGCCGATGAGTGATGGAATTAACGATCGCGGACTTAGCAGAAAACACATCCGAGAGTCAATAGAGAATTCACTAGACCGCCTTCAAACAGATTATTTGGACATTTATTTTTGTCACCGTTTTGACCGAACTATCCCACTAGAAGAGACAGTTCGCGCAATGTCTGAACTAGTAGAACAAGGGTACGTTCATTATTGGGGGACATCAGTCTGGCCAGCTACAAAACTAGAACGAGCTGTGGGAATAGCCAAAGCTCTAGGCCTCCATCCACCTCTGGTAGAACAACCACGATACAATATGTTGGATAGATTCATAGAACTCGATATCATGGAAACGTGTCAGTACAACGGCATAGGAATAGTCTGTTGGTCACCTCTCGCGCAAGGACTTCTTACAGGTAAATATAATGAAGGTGTCCCAGAAGGAAGTCGTGGTGCAACCACTCAGTGGTTACAACGAGAATTAACCTCCGAAAATATCGCAAAAGTAAAACGACTAAATAATATCGCGGACTCTCTAGACATTACGATGGCACAACTCGCTTTAGCTTGGATCTTACGCTGTGAGGAAATCAGCTGCGCAATTACAGGTGCAACGAAACCTGAGTATGTTGAGTCAAATGTCAGCGCATCAGCAATTGAACTATCAAGTAACACACTCCAAGAAATTGAAGAAATCTTAAACAACAAACCAAAAATCCATCCAGTATACAAATCCCCCTGGTAAGCTGGTGAATGAAAAAAGAGAAAATGTGAGGAAGCTAGGAAATCGTTTGTAGGAATTAGAAGGCTGATGATGCTACTACTTTAGTCAGACCTGGTTTTTTTTCGGCATCGAAATCAAGAGGAAATTCTGAAACAATAGGCCCATTGTAATTCAAGTACTCGATTGTTAGCGATAGTTCTTCTTGAGTAATCAATTGGTGAGACATCGATTTCCTCACATGGAATAATCGTAACTGAACCATATATAATACGAAGTAATATCGTTGTAATATCTACTTAAGATTCTGGTCTTAAGTTTGCAATGTTGGAATGAGTCTCTGTTTTTCCCCTACCTCATCAGAATCATGATTAGAAGCTATTTTAAGAAATATATGCCCATGGTAATTAAGGTATTCGAGAATAGAATTGAGTTGAACAGCGATAGAAGGTTCATCTGACATAAAAACACACCATTGATTCTACCCTCTAATTCTATTTAAGCTCACAAACTTAAGCATAAGTTTAAAGA
>JBHLPG010000245.1:0-6099 GCA_048939725.1 Promethearchaeota archaeon
TGGAAAATTTCCCCTTCCTTTGTTTATAGTGATCCTACTCAAGAGGTCGTTACTTCTTCCCCTGCCATGGACATGCCCTTGAAGCCAGGTTTTGATGCCTTCCGCCGACTCACTCCTGCTGATATCAAGATTTTAGAATTTATTACGACTACTGGAGCGATTAAAAGCCGAAATGACTTGAGTAGGGCTGTAAAGGTCTCAGCACCTGAGATTTCTTCCCGTTTAAACGAATACCAAGAACATCATCTCATCCATAAAATCCATCAGTTCTTCAATATTGGATTAGACTTCACCATTACATTTTTCATTACGTATCCGAATTCTTATACTCTCAATTGGATCCCTCAACTTCTTTCCTTTCCCAAGGCGGACTTCTTCTATGCAGGTGATGAGCAGATGACAATGTTCTTTGGTCATGTCAAACTTCCCCCTAAATGGATGAAAGAATTTGTCATAAGAGTACGGACTCTCAAGAAAAGAATACCCGATCTCAAATTCTACTATACAGCTTCCCCACCAGACGTTGGGAAATGGAGTATCACGCTTTCAGATACTTATTTCTGAGCTCGTTTTTGACTCCTCTCTGGATGAAGTTTAATAATCACATCACTGTTTAGCCTTTATTGCGTAATAAAGGCCAATAATAATGAAGATGGAAAAAGCTAACCCTAAGAGTAAAATTGTCGAAGTAGACATAAACAGGAGATATATTTCTAATGTTGAAACGTAGTTATTTTTTGGCTTGGGTAAGAGTGGGGATGTATGATCAATTATTTTATAGGAACCTACAGCACTAGTGGCATTCGTTCCCCAAGTACTTAATGTGATCCTCCACGTTTGAAATTGATTTTGATGTACTCCTTTTTCAGTGATTTCCTCACTAAAATCATCACTTATTACTGTATGTATGAGGAGTAGGGGGCCTCCAGAAGTTAATTCGATCTCTGCTGTTACTTTACGTGACCACTTTTCATAAATAATCTTTTCTTCAGTAGCTGCTAGTGAAAAACTTCCTTCCGTTACTGAATAAGGCAGAGGAGCGAAGTAAATCAAATTCATTACTGAAAAATAAGTTAAAATAAGAAAAAAACAAACTAAACCAATTTTTACATTTCTAGGAGTTTTCATTTTTGATATCCTTAGTTTTGATACAACCTATGTTTTTCAAGAATGAATTACTTAAATAGCTTCATTAGTGAATACTGAAGATGAAATTGATGAGTTATTAAGGACTCTTTTGAGGTACGATCTATGACTATTAACATATCTTCAGAGATATCTATCACAGATATTCCCAATCTCTTACGAATTGATCATTCTATCTATAGTGAAAAAATCTCTGCAATTATCTCTAGTAACGAATATAAGCGATGGATATCTACGAAAGGTGTTCATACAGTTGTGGCTCGTAATAAGAATGAAATTATTGGTCAATTATGGGCACATCCCGTAAGAATTCACCAAAGTAATACCCTAATAAGGAAACGATTTTACTGGATACATAACATAAAAGTTCATCCCACTTGGCAATATAAAGGGATATTTAAACAAATAATGGATCATTTTTTTGAAAATATAATCTCGGAAAATGACAGCTTGTTATTAATAAATCGAAATAATCAGAGAATGAGGTTTCTAGCAGAAAAAATGCATTTACATCCAATTACAAGTATTTCTGGAGTAATTTTCTCTCGATACTTCGTTTTCCGAAGATCTATCGATTATTCCCTAAATATTGTAAAATCCCATCGAATTCCAAAATTTTGGTTAAATCATGTAGTAAAACATAAGAAATTTTGGATACCTCATTTTTCATGGGATATTTCTCCAGTTTGGTTCTCTTTTTACTTCAAGAACCAATTAATCTGTATTTTTCAAGTGACAAAGCCAATTCATCCAATTCAGGGAAGATACATTAACAAATTCCCAATCATATTGCATACGCGACAAGTTCGTTATTTATCATTTCCATCTGAGGGTTTAAAAGTACATCATTCAATTTTTCGACGATTATTCTCTGTTCTGTTTAGTACTTTTTCTCGAATCAATGCTCTTGTATTCACATTAGATCCAATCAATCTATCAAGAATTTTACACCTCCCAAGATTCATTTTACCCTCACAAAGTTTCGTTTTGTATTCTACAAGCAAAGATTCGAATGTAATTCGAAATCAACTGGATTTTGTCTCCCAAGTTATTCTTTTAGATCATTATAGGTGATAGGCCAATGATCTGGAATCAAAACAGAATTTTCAAATCTCTCTCTTTTTGTTTTACCTTTTTAAATGCTTTTGCTGGGATTCTTGGGTTCTATGCTGCTATTCAAGGAGATTTTTTTTGGCCATTAAAATTTATTATCATTGGAGCAGTTTTTGATTTCTGGGATGGATACTTCGCCAAGAAATCTCAAGAATACTCTCGTTATGGAGCATACATGGACAGTATCGCTGATGCGATAACATATGTTTGTGTTCCTTCACTTGTCATTGTTCTTTCTGTACCTAGATCATCAACTTCATTATTGTCAATACAGTTGATGATTTCATTATTCTATATGATCTGTGGGTTTTACAGGCTTATATGTTTTTTAAGTAAACCTCCAAAATCGTACTTTGAAGGATTACCAACATCTATAGCGGCATTAGTGATAGGATCTTTGATAGTTCTTAAAAATACGGCTCCTACAGAACTATTTTTTCTTCTCAACAATGATATTCTAATAAATCTTCATATAATAATTATTAGTGTTTTAATGATTACACATCTGAATTATCCCTCCCATGTATCATATTCACCTTTTTTTAAGTGTCTCCGTGGAATAGGTTACCTTTGCCTAGGAATATATCTTATTCTATCAAATTTTTGGACCGCCTTGGGTGTGTTTTTGTATTTCTGGATATATATTATTATAGGCCCGTATTATATGAACAAGAAGATTATTCTTCCATAGATTGAGACGAGTTTATCTCATCTTCAAAATTCTCAAGTTCCTCAAAGGGAAGTAGTTTTTCTAGCTGCTCAATCGCTTTTCTTAATATTAATAGACCTAATGGGACTAGTATGATAAAAATAAGTAAGACTATCTCCCAGGGAATGGTTATTGGGTAATTAAGTTTAACAGAATAGTGACTTTCGATCTTACCAAGAGTACCATCAAGTTTGAAATTTGCAGCTTCATCAAGATAGTTCCAAACCATTCTATACGTAGAAGTGTTCCATGAAAATCGGGTGGTGACTCCAGTTAATGGAGAAATCGTGTAAGAGTAACTTGATTGATTAATATCCAATCCAGTACTCCATTCAACAAGAAATGAATAACCATTATTCCCAACAGTATAGTTGTAATAGTCAAACATTTTACCAAATTCATCTAAAAAATATTCGAGAGAAGCTGAACTACCGTTTCTAAATTTGTATTCTATTGGTAAAGAAAACAGCTGTAAATAAGAGAAATCTTCTCCTTTATTCATCTCTAAGTCGAATTGAGCAAGATCTAAATCGATTCGGATCGACGTGACGAACAGATTCACCCAAATTGGGGGATTAAAATTGTATACAAGATATTCAAGACCGAAAAATTCTCTTGCTTTGACGGGGGGGTTTTTAACGAAACCAATTTGTACTACATCAGATTGCTGAATCCTTATCTCTCCAATTTTAACTTGGATAGTCGCATCTAAGGGGATTAACTCTGTAATTTTCCATCCTAGAATAGTATCTAGTTTGATATTTTCGTGCCATCTTAGAGAGGTGGGTCCTGGACCATTATCTTGACCGATACAAGATACAATGCTAGGATAACAGAATATTATGAGTAAGAGTGTGAATGATTTATTCCACAATATGATCAGAGGAGTGGGCTCTAATGAAATTATATTAATGATTCGATAACTGAAGATATTGCTTGTGTTTTTATAAAAGTTTTATCTATCGACTAAAGCGGAGATATCTATCATGAAAGTGACCGTCTGCCAGCTATCAGCTGAACCCGATAAGCTTGAAAACCAATGGCGAGAGTTAAAAGCCCATACAACCCAAAACAAAAGCGAATTCGTTTTGCTTCCTGAAATGCCTTTTTTCCCCTGGATTTGTTCATTACTTCCAGTGGATCATAAGTTATGGTTAGATGGAGTAGAGGCACATATCTTATGGAATCAAAAACTGTCTGAACTTGGGGCAACAATTGTCATTGGTACAAGACCTGTCGTTGATTCAGATACAAAAATACCCTATAATTCGGGGTACGTCTGGACTACTCACACTGAAATTCAAGATATTCATAGAAAGGTATATCTCCCTGATGAAGAGGGATTCTGGGAAGCCTCGTGGTATAAAAAGGGTGACAAATTGTTCCAACCTTTTGTGTATAAAGGTATAGGCATTGGGTTCACAATTTGTAGTGAATTATGGTTCATGGAGCATGTGAGAAAATATGGAAAACAAGGGATTCACTTTCTGATATGCCCTAGAGGTACTCCGATCGAGACTGTAGATAAATGGATAGCAGGAGGAAGAGCGGCAGCAGTAATTAGTGGGGCTTTCTGTCTTTCTTCCAATCACTATGGAATAGCACCAGATGAAAAAACAGTTCTTGGAGGAGTAGGGTGGATTATCGATCCTGAAGGAAACGTTCTTGGAACCACAAACGACCAAAAACCTTTCATAACATTAGATTTAGATCTTAAAATTGCAGAAGATGCAAAATCATCTTATCCCAGATATATTCTGGATTAATTTGAGATTTGCATCCTTACACTCTTTAGGGGAAGCAAACAGAAAAGTAACACGTATATAGGGAATCGATTATTCTTTCTTATCCGATTTGTGGAGCTCTCTGTGGTAAAGTGATTTTTGCCACTTCATTGAATAATGGATTGAACCTCGCTCCTCTGAGTCTTTGAAATCTTCACTAAGAAATGATTTTCCAAGTTTATTTAGTGTTATTTTTAATAGTAGTAGACCTAATGGAATTAATATGAGAAAGAAAAGCCCAATGAACTCCCATGAAGTTGTTTTTGGATAGACTAGTTGAACAGAGTAGGGATCTTCTAGAATTTTTTGGTCACCATTAAGATTGAGAGTAGCAGCCTCATTGAAATAGTCCCAAACCATTCTGAATTTAGATGTGTTCCATAAGAATCGTGTGGTTACTCCAGTTGTTTGAGAAATTGTGTAGGAATAACTCGTTTTATTTGTGTCTATTCCAGTATACCATTCTACAAGAAATGATCCATTAATTTGAGTTACCGTGTAATTTTGAAAGTCAAAGATTACTGTTCCAAAGATATCTAAAAAATAGTCAAGAGAAGATGAACTACCATCTTCAAAAAGATATTCGATTGGTAGAGAGAACAACTGTAAATAAACAAAGTCTGTTGTCTTACTTATATCAAGGTCGAACTGGGCGAGTTTTAGATCGACTCGGAAAGATTTTACAAATAGATTCATCCAAATTGGAGGTTTATAATGATAGACAAGATATTCAAAACCAAAAAATTCTCTTGCCTTGACGGGGGGATTTCTAACAAAACCAATTTGTACGATGTCGAATGAATCTATCTGAATCTCTCCAATTTTCACGGGATTCGTATCTAAGGAGATTAATTCGGTAATTCTCCACCCTAAAATAGTATCGATTTTGATATTTTCGTGCCATTCTAGAGAAGTAGGACCTGTGTGATTATCTTGACCGATACAAGATATTATACTAGGACAACAGAATATTATGATAACAAGAGTGAATGATTTTCTCCACAATTTAATCAGAGGAGTGGGTACTAATGATATTATATTAATGATTCGATAGCTGAAGAAATTTTGCCTGAACAACAATCGTTATAATAAGTTTGTTTGTGGAGTGCAACATTTTCATCATATTGCTCCCATTATTTGTTAAAAGTGGGATTACACCTTTCATAACTGTGGATTTAGACATAAAGGTGTAAAAGAAGTTAAATCACCCTACCCCAGATACAATATTAATTAAGGTTTTATTCTGTTATTTCGCTGCTTGATATTAACTCCTTTGTGTTATTGCCTAGCTAGATAACTAACTCGTAACTTTCTTAAGAAATCTAATGAAAAGGGCAATAAATAATA
>JBHLPG010000246.1:0-2369 GCA_048939725.1 Promethearchaeota archaeon
AAACAATCGAACCAAAAAAGTGATCCAATAATCAAAAATATACAAATCTGAAAATATTAGTTAGACAAACCAGACAAGGTTATCGAGGTTTTTTATTGAAAATTCCACTGAGCGTATCCAAAAATTTTATGATGCTCGGAATTATAGTTATTCTTCTTTTTATTAAATTAAATCCTACATCAGAGTCTATAGATATAAATCAGGATAAAACTACACTCTTTATCACAGAAAACATTGTTGATAATTCTTTAGCGATAGCTATAAACGAATCCTTGGACTCTAAAGGGGATTTAGTTGATATTAAGGTTTCTGATGACCTCAATGATCTGTTTTTGAACAGAAATTATCTTAATACGTACTCTCGAATAATAATGATTCTAAATCACATGAACACTCCCTTCAATGAAACTATTGTAGCTGGCTTGGAAAATTTTATTTCAGAAGGAGGGATATTCTGTATTATTTCCACACAAATATGGCGTTTTCCAACATCATTTCACAGTTTATTAGGATTAAATACTGATTCAGGTCAAAAAGAATGGCCACCTGGAAATACTACAGAAAATATCACACTAACTATAGTAAATGATACTTACACACAGTTTCCCTATCAGATTGCTAAAAACTCCACCTTTGAAGTAGTAGGTAGTCTTGGCATAACTACTTCTATTGATGATTCATATACGATAGCTACAAGTCAGGAAACTCCTAATGGTAAAGCTACAATTACAGGGTTCAAACAACAAGCAGGATTCATCTGTGCGGTTCCGTTAGCGCTTAATAACTATAACTCATCATTTATTCCATTTAGTCAATTTCTCACATCGATAATATCTTCTGGAATCGAGTTTCAAGAAAGCTCACAACCTTTCTCTAGTTCTGAGATGAGTAAATCGAATGGTGATCATTTAATTATACCATTATTTAGTATTTCAGAAGAAACCTTACAAATTGGAGTGGTAATCGCCTCTATAGTTTTTCTGCTTATTGGTTTAACTTATATTATTAATAAGTGGAGTATACAGAAAATAGACATTGATATTCCCAAAGATCGGGATTGGTTTTCAAGAATATTACTCGCACCACTTCTATTAATTGGGCAAATAATTTATCCCCCTGTTGTAAGAAGAATAGATGAATACGACGTATTTGAAAATGAATATCGTAGCAAAATATTACATATACTTGAAGAACGAGATTTCTTACATTTCCGAGAGTTAAAGAGAGAGTTAGGAATTGGAACCTCAAGTCTTCGGTGGCACCTTCAAGTTTTGGAAGATTTTAGAATAATTAAGAGAAAGGTTATAGGTCAATATGAAATTTTTTATCTGCTTAGAAACGAGCCGAATCCAGATTTTTTAGAAATATATTTTGCGATTATATCTGGATTAGGTTTTAGGATAGCAAAAGCATTCAAGGAGATGGATTCTTGGGATCTTAATGCATTGATGGAATACTTAGGATCGTCCAGAGAATCAATCAGATATCACACAAATAAATTTCAGAAGATCAATTTAATTAGGTTAAGGAAAAATCGCTTTTTTCTTAATTCTACAAAATACTCCCAATTAATTGAGGCGATTGATAGACGTAATAAAACAAATTGAAGTACCAGATTAATTGACCCCTTCATTCTAATTTTCTACTCGTTTTTAATGGGAAAAAATACTTCTTCTGATTAATCACCAGGCCAAAAAAGTGTTCCTCAATTTAGTTAAATATAACGAACTCAAACTTATTCGACAACATAACTAAATAAATTCGTGATGAATATGTTAAGAAAGAAATTAATATTTTTTTTAGTAATTCTAAGCCTTTTTGGAGTATACTTCTTAACTTCTAGCACTGGCGACCCTACTTCAATCACAGGGGGCCCACCAGATGATCCTTGGATAAATCCAGGTAATGGTGAAAAAATAAATATAACAGCTGGTAATAGAACCCAAATAAGGACAACCTCTGGAAATATGCTTCAACTTTGTACGAATGAGAGTGTTAGACTTCAGATCAATGAATCAGATACCAATCCTGCGGGTCCATTACCAAACCAAACTCGCTCTGTAAATCGTTACATGCATATTGAACTGAATGGAACTGTAGAGATGAATGCAACCCTATCCAGGAATTATACGAACAGTGAGTTGTCTGGTCTTGGAAATATCTCAACTTTCAGATGGGCTTATTATAGCGATTCGACATTTCGATGGGAATACGCCTATCAAAATTGGATTGAATTAACATCAGATGGCGCTTCTGTTAGTTGCAACACCACACACTTTAGTGTCTGGACGATTCTTGCCTCGGAAGACATTGAAACGCCAGAGCGGAATCCTGACCCAGGAACACCCTTTGAATGTAAGAATGGAACA
>JBHLPG010000246.1:2379-5829 GCA_048939725.1 Promethearchaeota archaeon
TTTGCTGTTCAAGCTGGGAATATGTATCAAATCAAAACACAGAGTGGATTTTCCCTACAATTGAAATTAAACCAAAGCTCAGAGATTACAATTACCGAGTACGAAGAATCTCCTAAATCAATGACAAAAGCTAAGCATCAGATCCGAACACAAACATTTGCTATTGAACTTAATAATAGTGCTCAGATCCAAGCAAATTTTTCCTATAAATTCACAAATAAGAATCAATTTGGAATCAAAAACATGGAAAAATTGAAGTTCATGTTTTACAACGAATCTTCAAAAGACTGGGAAGCAGCTAAACATCAATGGTTAGAAGGTGATACTCTTTATTGCAATACAACTCATTTCAGTCTTTGGACAATTACTGAGGATGAATCAGCTGATAATGCGAGTACACCTGGATTCACAATTCTTCCACTGACATTTGTTTTGATTGTTCTTTTAGGGTTTAGAAAGAAAAAATAAATCCTCTTCTTCTCTCTTTTTTTCCTTTTTCATTCAATTTTTTTTAGCCATTTCTCTCCTGGGTACATTAATAGGTTCTACCAAGAAATATGTACTCTCATGGTTAGAAGTATTTAAAATCTCAGTGAAATATTCTAAGCTAATGAGGAACACCCTTTGGCAAAAGAGCTTGATGTAAATATATTTGGCCAACAAATATGGAGCCCTTCTGATAGAAAAGGATATAGGAGTAAATTGGCTGGATTAGGGATTTTTGTGAATGTAATTTGGGTATTAAGTGTATTTATACGCCCCGTTATAGAACCCCTTCTGTTATTAGCAATAGGGGGACTTGGTTTTGCCATTTCTCTCTTCACCAGACTCCAATCCAGAAGAATGAGTTCGCAGATCGCAATTGAGGTCAGTGGGGGCAGTATCATCGGTTATGTGTTTTCTTTATTTATAGTTCATTTAGGATATCCAAATAAGACGTTTGAGATTACATTGAGTCCAGAATTTATACTCACAGTCAATCAGATCTTAATTTTTTACTTGGTTCTAACTTTTGTTGTTTGGTTCGCTATTCCAGGATCAAAAACACTTGAGGAAGTAATTTTCAACATGTCTCCCATAAGTTCCTATTTTATCCTCAACCTCTGGAAATTAGCAGTCATCCTTGAAATATTAACATTGTTAGAGGAGTTAAAAGCTTTAGATCCCTACGCTGATTTGATATTCTTAATAATAGGCTTTGTAGAGCTTCTAATTCAATATATTCGATTGTTTAAATTGCCAATCGTTGATATTATTTTGGATCCAATGCAATTATTTCTCAAGATAATAGATGGACCACTACAAACACTAAAATGGACTTTTTTAGTAATATTGTTCTTAATTGTTGATATTCTCCCATTGGATTTATTATCTGCTGCTTTGATAGCATTCTCTTTTACAATGGGAACTGTATCATTATTAACTACTGCATCCAAGATTGCATTAGATAGTGGAATTTTCAGATCAAGAACTGAAAATGTTATTGAAGAGGGAAAAGTGATTATTCCACAAGTTTTTGACGAATTCAAACAGCTTGAGGCGAGTAATCTGCAAGAATTCTATCGTGTATCAGACCAGATTAGAATTAAAAAGAAGGATAAAATTGTAAATTATCATGTAGGGGATCTACTATTAAGAATTCCTTTTACTAGCACACTTGAAAAGAAGGCAGGTATTTTCTTAGCAACCCTAAAGATGAATCAAACAACACCTAAAACAAGAAGAATTGCAAAAAGAAAAGCAGAAGTCCAAATTAAAACGGAAACAGTGACATTAGGTAACAAGAAGAAGAAAAGAAGAAATATAAACATCTCCTCCTTGCAGAGAATACCCTATGAGGAATGGGGAGAAATACTTCGAAAGAATCAAGTTGAATTAATGGATCCAGCAATAATAACTTCTATGATGGGATTTGATTCACCAGAAGAGTTCGAAAAAGTGGTTGAGCAAGGAATCCGAAAGGCAATTTCATTTCAGGAGAGTGTTCGTGACAGAATCCGAGGTGTTCCTGTAACTGCAAGAATTACAACCTCTAATGTCGTACAACTGAAAAATGACCAAATTCAAGTTCCTAAAGAATATTTGGATAAGATAAATGCTTCAGAGGGACAAGAAATAGAACTGATCCCTGGAAAGGAAGAGTTTTTGTTCTATGCAAGAATAAAAAAGAAAAAGGAAAGTTAGAAACCAATCGGGTACTTTCCCATCTTTTTTGCATGTTCATATGCTTCTAAGATAGTTTTTATATTATGACCTTCAAATAAGCTATTACTTGATGAGAATAGGTATCCCCCACCTGGAGCTCCTTGTTTAATACACCGTTCTACATCTTTTCTGACAAGATCAAGATCTGGCTGACAGAGGATTTCTGTAGTATCCAGATTCCCTGCTAGAACAAGTTTATTACCATATAAGCTCTTAATGTCTGCTAGATCAATGTTAGCTTTTGGTTCTAATGAATGAATACCTGTGAAACCTGCTTCGATAATCATAGGAAGTAGAGGGGTAATGTGACCATCACTATGCCAGATTACTGGTACATCAGAGGCTTTTACGATTTTCTTATATTCAGGAAGGATCAACTCACGAAATAACTTCGGTGAAATGAGAGGACGCGAATTTTCAGCCGCATCGTCTCCCAGAATTAGAAAATCAACCTCATTTTGGTTAGCTTGTTCAATTAGTGCAATTGTCCATTCACTACTCCTTTCAATAATGACTCTTACTAATTCAGGATCTTCATATAATGAACGGAAGAAATTTTCAATACCCATTCGTAAATACGTTAATCCTAGAGAACAATCGTGCCACCCAAAATATAGAACGTATTCTTCTGAATATTTTTGTTTTATCTCTTGAATTTTCTTTGAAGGAAACCAATCTTGGGCATGGGATAGTGGAGCCGTATACTGCTCTAAAGCTTCTTCAGATTGGATCAAACCAGAGTGATAATGACCGTTTATAAAAACACGGCCCCACTCATCGACTCCATCCCCATACGCCCTCGTATTCTTAGGATGGGATCCAAGTGGCATACAATCAAGACCCAGCTTCTCCCTAGCAATATATGGATCCCCACTCAAAGCATTTACTATTTCTGTTTCAATCCAAGCTTCAAAAAGAGGAACACGATCAGGTTCTTGGTGTTCAAACGCAGTCAGAACTCTTTCTCGTGAATTCATTCCCACATCAATCACATATATGGTTCTCGATTTGTTTTAATATTCTTGCTATCTTCTTCCATTCAGGTTCTAAAGGATTATCTGAAGAAATAAAGCATAATTGCTTCAAATCATTTTGCTTACACCATTGGGATTGACGTAGGTAGTTTACCTGCCAACCTGATTCAGGCTCAAAGAGATTATTTTGGTGCTCTCGGTTTTGAAAGAGTTGATAAAGAGCTATGTATTCGTTTTCATTATAATAAATGGCTCCCACTGGACGATTAGA
>JBHLPG010000246.1:5839-6067 GCA_048939725.1 Promethearchaeota archaeon
GTCGCTTTTTTGCTGAAGTTATAGGAAATTCTAAATTCATCTTAACAAAACGCGATCGACATGGGGGACCCTTGGCAACATTGAACCCCACTTTTAGACCCTTCTTAAAATCAATAGTAATCAAATAACTGTAGACTGTTGTATATGATAAGTCTTGAAAGTTAGATCGACCATGTCGGCATATTCCAACATTATGGTGTGTTCTCAAAAAAGCCACAATATCCTCCA
>JBHLPG010000247.1:0-6060 GCA_048939725.1 Promethearchaeota archaeon
TCTTTCATCAATCTGACTCTCATCTGTTCGTCCGTGATGTTGTATTTCCATGTCACCAGCCAAAGCTCATCAATGTCATCATATGCATTCCTCTGAAATTCGATTCGTGTTCCAAGGAGATTCTCTTCTAATAATTTTGTGGATAATAAGAATGTGCTAAGTGAGGATACTTTTTCACTGGTTGTTTGTCGCGCATTATTATTCGTGGAAAATGCCAACAGATCATTTTTCGAGGGATTACGATCCTTAACTGATTCCGATCGGTTTCCTTTCCGTGAACGTTGAACATAATCATCGCGACAGATGGAGGCAACCTCTGGGTCATTGTTTTTCTTGGGATCAGTCATTGTTAGCTCCAAACTAGGATTGTATAGGTGAAATGTGAACTCTCACTAGCTACGGTGTGTGAGGTCTAAATATTGACAAAAATTCCTCATGTTTTCCTTTGCAAATTTGTCTAGGCGAGGAATCAAAAGGAAAGAATGATTCGATATTTACTTTAATGAAGGCCCCCAGATTAAAAAGTTTTTTTAAGACTGCTTTAAAACCTTAAGCTCTTCCATTACTTAGTTTTCAAGCCTAGTGGGGATTGATGACTTTCCCTACCTTTTTTTGCGGATGTGATTAGTGTATGTGTATAATAAGAACAAATTAGCTGATACTCAACCCAAGAGAACCTCATTACAAAGATGTCAAGTGAGTATTTTCCGCTGCTAGTTCATCACAGCTATAAGGAGTTTCACTCAGACTCTTGAATGGAGATGAGAACTTCTCTTAAGATTTGTTTGAGTCCCTCTTCTGTTTCCCTTTCAGATACTCTGATTATTGAATGCATTTTTGAAGAATATCGGTTAAATTCTTGGTGTTCCTCACTATCAACCGAGAAAACAATTGCTGCTACGTCATCAAATTGAACTCGACCTAAACCTAAATCACTAGGATCACTCGGTTGAGAAAAAAATGATACTGCAATGTTTTCTAATAAATACGAAGCTGTTTGCCCTACAATCATAATCCGTAAGATTTGGTCATCCATTGTTAGCTTCTTTCGTGCGGTTCTTGATTTTCTTTCATAAGAAAAATCTTGAAGTTCATCTGTAGTGTTGATAGAGCGGATTTTTTTCTTATTTAGAGTTCCGAGAACCGCATAAACCCTAGCTCTAGTCACATTCAATTGTTTCGCGATGAAAGCAGTGTCTTTTCCTTCTTTGAAATAATTTAGGACTTTGATTTCGTTTTCTGTCAAAAAAGTATCTTTTATCCACATACTAGGCAAATAAAACACACCATGTAATATCTAAACGTTAACTCCTTTTAAAACTTTTCAATATAATATTATATAATCCCAATATATTAATAACATGATATAAAAAAATTATAATATTTAATAATATATTATTAACTGGTTATTGGGCTTAACTAAATTTTGAAATTCAAGAAAACTATTGTCAACAGATTGAAATCCTAGTAAACACTGGGTAACAAAGTAAACGAAAGATCTTTGTGTAAAATCGCGATTCCGAGGGAAATGGATCCCGGAGCGATTAGTAGGAGGTAGACTTCTTAATATCAAAATTCATTCTTTTAAAGAATAGCTCCGACAAAAAATGAGAAATTCTGATTCGTTTCCTGTAATCGGGGAAAAAATCTCTAGATACTCGGAGAAATTCTCGAGATAACCTTTTATTAGGATGGGCAACTTAAATCACTAGAAGGGAGCTCACAAGTGAGATATGAAGGATCAGTCAAAAGCAACAAGGGAGGAAGATCGGAGGTAACCCCAAGGTGGATGAGGAGGATTCCCAAAAGACGAGAGAATGAGGTCGAGAAGAGTGATTGAAGAGAGAGTAAGAGGATTAGAAGATGGGTACAGTCGAATGGAACAGCTCATCAAATCTCTTTTCCTAGAAATCCATAACAATGTTAATTTTTCTGTAAAACATATTTCGCTACTAGAAGATGAAATAGAATATCTGAAATCTCAAATGAAAATAGGCACCTTGAGGGAAAAGCACGGGCTGACAGATAGACTGGTGGACATCCTCCTTCAGATTTCTTCTCAATTTTACCAATGCCAAATTTGTGGGAACGATAAAATTCTGATACAATGCCCAGAATGTAAAAGACATACATGTAAGGTTTGTATGGAGGTAATAACCTCAGCATTGGGAAAGAACCAGTGTTTATACTGTGGCCAAATGTTACATATTAGACCACACAACAGGAGCAACTTGACTTACTTGAAAGGAGAATTGCGATAGAAGAAGGTGCTATCATTAGTGGGACAAAACATGATGATCTTTGAAGAATTTAATAGTAAGTGCCTTTTTAAAGTGAGTAAATATTGTCATTATCATTCTACCCCTGTTCTCTGTTCCCCTGCTTATTGTCCTCGAGTTAAATCAGAAGCAGCTTTTCAAAAACGTCTGGAACTAGAAGCACAACACTCGAAATCCTCTTCTTTTACGATTGAAGATTTTGATAAGAAGGAATTTCCTCGTCCTGTTGTTCACGAAAAGGGGTTCAATGAATGGCTTACAGCTATTGATTCTTCACTGGTTAAATTTACTAAGCAAAAGGAAATAGACGATCTGGTCATTAAGAAATTGAAGGAGAGAAACGCCAAACGAAAATCCCCCCCCCAAAAAAAAGACGAAAGAACCATCGATTAGTGGGAGCTAGTGATTATACATCAGAAGGCCATGAAAGCTTGACCTGAGTCCAACCTTCCCCCTTCCATGATTTAGTCAAGAAGTGATAATCGGTTTTTTTATCAATGCACAACTCAATAAATGCCTGTGCATATCCTACTCCGACATAATAAAAATTTTCCCAGTCTGGATCAAAATCTTCGTATGTAAAGGTAATTTCTGTAGCTGAAGGGATTTCGGACGTTATTTCACCAAAGTTAAAAACCCTTTTATGAAAACGGGAATATTTGTCCGCAGCAACCTGAATATCTCCCTTGAACACAGATATTTTATAAATTGTGGTCATCAAACGCTTTGATTCAACTCGGCCCCATTGATTTATGATTTTTGCATCATTCTGAGCTTCAAGAGAGCATAAAGCATTAAAACATTCCTTATATGGTTCATATGGATACCAGTTAGTACTTAAAATCCGTTGGTTAAGAAAGGTCTTTGCTTCATCTGAAAGCAACTTATCATATTCCGCTTTTTTATCTTTCATGTATTTAATTGATTTTACTACCATTAATACCATGGTACCTTTCACTTGTCTCATATTCATCACATTAATTGGGGCAACTGAAGGCTTAGAGTAACAGGATAGGAAATGAAGATATGTTCCTGAAAAACCTTTCCTGATTAATAACGAACCATTGTGAAAGATTTACCCAATAGGATAACTAGGAACAATTGTCACAAGCGATCCTTAGAGCTGTTCTTCCTGATTCATTGACGCGTACCTGATGAACCACAGGGCTTACCACCTCTCCACAGGCGTTTAAAGTCTCCGCAGAACTCTCAGCAACTGGAAATAGTAAGTGTTGATGGATATAATAATAATTGGCTATATTCAACACAGCATTATAATCACGGTCTAAGACCTATCCACATAATGGACAACGAAAAACACGGTTAGATAAGTCAATATTTTTATTTTAAGAGGGATTAATTCAGGAATTTATCTAGAGTATTAGCAAGAAGTAAACAGGTTGAAATTCACAGGTTCAAATTTCACACGCTTGCATATCCAAGTTATTCTGGAACATTTTTAGGTGTGAACCACGAACTTGCAGACGCTGTCTCCCCAGCCAATTGATTTTTCCAGTTCGACCTCTACACTCTTGTTCAATGCAGCTTCAAAAATCGCCTTCACCCAGCCTCTCGAACAATAACACCATGGTGCATTACGCTTTATCACCTTGCTTTTCACGAGAGGGCACCCACATTTGGTGCAAGTGGATTCGATTGATTTCCCTTTTTGGGACCAAATTCCGCACCAGAGAAGCTCTTTGTTGATTCTCTCCACAACTTCTGTCGTATTACCTGTAGTTTTGCCTATTTCATCAGCAATCGCAAGGTCTCCATCCTCTTGTGCACATGCTCTGCCACATGACTCCATTATCCTTTTTCTGATCTCCAAGTCAACTACACCTAAGCTTCTCACGATAGCATCAAGCAATTTGCCTGAACGCCTCAATAATTTCATTTTTGCGTCAGTTTCACTCCTCATTTTTTCCTCTACACCTGTCTAGTTTGAGTGCCTTTCCTTCAAATAAGACTTCCTCTTTTCCGTCTTACCTCTCTCTTGACCTAAACAAATATATGATAAACCGCTGCTCGTTTAATTGAAGCTAATGGCTCCTTAAAACTAACTATATCCATAATTTTTCCAAAAGACAGCTCTGGTGGGATTGGTGGGAGTTAGTTAATTCATCCAATTCTTCAAGATCATCAGATGTCTCAAGCTCCTCTAAGTCTTCCTGTTCTTCGAGTTCTTCATCAACCTTCTCAGTCGTGGCGTATATGTATTACCATAAAGGACTTTGCAAGTTAAATAAAAGCATATCAGACCGATACTTGTCTAATAGCAGCTTTCATCCCAACTAAATTATGGGTTATCAAAGATAAAAGAATTTTCCTAAATCCTTTGAAATTATCGGATTTAATACCATAATAGAAATCAGGGGGTCCCTGTTCAAGCTGTATGGCTTCGTTAAGAATAATGTCATTGGGGTTTTCTTGGATTTCCACAAAGGCAACAGGAATATTGGGGTCACAATTGATTGAACGAAAATTATAGTAGAATGCCCGTGCAGACTCACGCGAGTCAGGGTTGTCTTTTGAAAGCAGAATAAGAGCTCCTTGGGAACGAAAATAATTCTGAACCATTTTATCGAAGAATCTCTGACCGATAGGTCGGTCTAAAATCAGTTTCACCCAGCAGTCATCAGTAAATACCCTGAAAGTAGAGATGCTGATAGAAATTGCTTTAAAAGTATGATTGGTGGTTCGACCTTGATGTTTTTGAACTAAATACTGAACTAATTGACCCACCAATTCGTCAGGATGACTTAAAACGGAAATCCTAAGCATATACTCATCTTTGGATCTAGTAGAGGTCACGGTTTTCCCAGTCTTTATGGAATTTTAGAGTATAAATATTTGATGAAATCTCACTTTCCACAATTTTCTCAAAAATTAGCCCTGGCGCGATTATGAACCTATCAAGACTAATGACATTGTAAAGATGAAAAATAGAACTCCTTAGCATTTGGTCTAAGACCTCTTGGCATTTTCCAGAACCAAAGAGGTCTTTTAGTTCTTCTGACATCACGAGGTACCTCCAATGATATGTGTATTTGCAGAGCTACTTTTTTAAGGCTAATCAGATTCCTTTTTGATACGATCTAGTCTAAGCTCCGTTAAAATGTCCGATGGGAGCGAAAGAACGTATTTCTTGACTCGCGATTTGTAAGATAACAAGTCCCAAGGGGAGTAAGACTCTGGTTTCTGATCAGGAATACTCTCAACAAAGGAATACAGTTTAGTGGCCTTGAATAACTACTTCGAAATAAGCAAGGCTTCAGGGGCAAGTAACAAGATTATCATGAGGACTATAATTGCGAAACCTTGTAGAAAATCCATTACGTTGTTGAGAAGAACATTAGTTTGCGGAAGCCATGGTGTTAAAGCTCTAAATATATAATCATAAGAAATAAGGAAATTCCATAAGGAGGGATTTGTCATGGGTGACCATAATAATCGTTTTACCTTGCTTATTTACTTGCAACAATAACTTAATTATCTCTGCAGCATTTTCTGAATCGAAATCTTCCTTTGATTCGTCAGCAATTATTACTTGAGGATCATTCGCTAAGACACGAACGATTCCCGCTCGTTGGCTCCGTTTTCTTGCTGGAAGAGCGAGTTTCTGACGAAGAAGAAGCCTGAAAGTCTTGAAGAGTTGTAGAAATGTGAGAATTCACTTATTTTCTATCAATTTTTCTATTTATATTCCGCTCTAAACCAATGTAATCCATGCTACAACGAAGAGAATCAGGGGAACCATATTTAGGCGGCATTTAAAAAA
>JBHLPG010000248.1:0-6054 GCA_048939725.1 Promethearchaeota archaeon
TACAGAAGCAGGTGGTCTCGCGATTGCAACAGGTAAATTTGCTTTTATGATTGGTGAGAAAGGAGGCGCTTGGAAAAGGATTTCCTTCAAGGGGACACCTGGTCATGGTTCAATGCCATTTGATTCAGATAATGCGGCTCATAAAGCAGCTCAAGCAGTAATCAAAATTAGAGAATATTGCGATTCAAAAATCCCATTAACAAGTGAATATCTGCATTATTTAGCCGATGGTTTGGGTTTAGGTTTTATTCAACGATTTATGCTTACAAATAAAAGGTTACTGCCATTTACTCTTAATAATTTAAAGAAAAAGGATCAGCAAATGGCAAAAGTATTTCACGGTCTCACAAGAATGACTTTATCCCCTAATATTATTCAAGGAGGGACTAAAGTTAATGTGATTCCTGCAGCTGCCCATATTGATGTAGATATTCGGACTCTCCCAGGGCAGGATGATGAATATGTTGTAACACATCTGAAAAAAGCATTAGGAGATTTAGCAAAAGAGGCAACGATTGAATCAATGTCAGTTGAAGAAGGAGGCTTTACATCTTATGGAAATGCAAGTCCTGCTTCTTCAGAATTTGTAGATGCAATGGAAATAGCGGTTCAACAAGAGATACCAGATAGTATTCTTGTTCCTTTCATCATGCCTGCTGTTTCTGATTGTAGATTTTTCCGTGAAAGAGGGGTAGAAGCTTATGGGTTTTCTCTCTTTGACCCAGAAACTCCAATGAGTCATCTGGCCAGCCTAGCTCATGGTACTGACGAACGAATAAGCCTCAAAACAATAGAACTCTCTTATAAGGTGTACTATAATCTAGCGAAGATTTATTTGAGCTAATTCCAAGAAATCTATGATTGGAAAATTCTGCAGAAAAGAACATTTTAATAATTTTTGATGTCTTAGATTAGCACTAACTTAAGAAAGATGATTAGATATCAGTTAAAAATGGATAATCTTTCAGAATTATGGTTTTAATACTTAGAGGGTCTTCATGAAAAAACTAAAATGTGTCTTTATTGATATGATAGAGGATCGAGAAAGGAGAATAGAAGGAGAAGAGGAGCTTCCACCATATTCAACATTTCAGGAGTACTCTTTCAGTCAATATATAGAGAGTCGAGTCAAGGAAGCTTTTGGTTGGTCCACTGATCTTCTAAAACGTTCCCAAAGTGGAGCATTTGACTTAAATATCCACATTATTTCCCTAGGCTATTTACAAAAATATGGGGTTGCTCAACATTTTTATTCACCCCATGGTCCGAAATATGATGATAAATATTCTTATTTACATGGTATGAATTTACTTGCTTTTGAGGGATATAATAGAGTGCATTTGATATATTCAATCAAGAGATTGATCCAGATTTTTCAGGAAAAAAGAATCACATCATCATTGACTAGAGCAAGAAGAGGTTACACCCCAAAGAAAACCCCTTTTAGAGTACCCGTTGATTATCCAAGAATTGGAATACTAACACCAAAAATAAATTTAGATACGATTTGGGGTCTACAACTCAAAGAACTGGCTGAAAACATAAGGATATCTGATAACATACTCAATCTAGTACCTGACATACCTCCCGAGGATTTTGTTGATTTTTCTTTGTCAAGAAGTTATCAATATAGTGTTGATGATTACATTCCGATTCTAAACTCTATTCTTCCCGTTATTTCAACCTAGAAGCTTGAAAAGATTTATTCCAATTCTCTGACACATAATATCTTAGATATACGGGTGGGAATCTTAAATTCAATGTCGTTCACTTCAACAGTAATTCCTTCCTGATCCTTAGCTTTGACAACCATTTTTGTATCCACACCATGAATTTGATACGATTCCAGTTCTATAGCGGTATCTGTTAAATGACTGTTAATTCTGGTCAAGATAACAATTGTTCCAGCCGAAATCTCAATTAATCTTTGATCATCACAACCCAAATCCTCAACATCCCCCATGGGGATTACATCACCAAATGGTGTCTTCTTCTCCTTTAATTTCAGATATATTAACTCTGCCATACGGTCTGTTATTCCATGCTCTAAGTAACAGGCTTGTTCATGAAGCTCACTAAACGGCACATCAAAAATCTGATAAAGCATTGCTTCTGCTAGTCGATGGTTTCGTGCTATTCTACGTGCCTCTTGATAACCTTTGCTGGTTAGAAGGATACCATCATATGGAGTATAGTCTACATAACCTCGGGGTTCTAATTTACGGCGGACGATATTTGTGAGCTGCGTTTTTGCAATATCTTGTTCTATCCTATCTAAGATTTCTCCCATCTTGATTCTTTGGGTTGTCCCTTTAGTAATGGAAATATCAAAAAGGACTTCCATAATTTCCTCTTCGATATCTCTAAGTTCGTCTTTTTTCTCGTTCATTTAACATACCAGAAGTTCGGATCAAGAAAATTCAATCATTTTTGATATGGTTTGACATTTTTACTTCTCTATTATAGAGATTTTCGGCCACATCGATGATATTCGACACTCCCAATGAAACGAAGTATTATATTTATTCTTCCTTTTTGGTTAAATATGTCATTATTCACGAATCTTCGCATTCTAGCTTATTTCATCCTTACTGGCCTCGTTCTTGCTATATCTTTTTTCCCTGAAGGATGGTTAATTTATTATCTAGTCACAACACCAGAACTTGATGTATTACACTATCTTCTATCCCCCATCTATCTCTTTATAGCCTATTGTGTAACTGTACTATTCTTTGGTGTTGTCCATTCACAAATAGTAGTGCGATTTCTACTTCCTTATAGAATAAAACCAGGGAAATATCCTCACCACTCTTCAATGGGGCGTTTGGTGGGTGTAAGAATAACAGCAGATGGTATTTTCAAATCAATGTTGAAGGTGTTCACTTTCCTTCCTTTTATTTGGGGAATCTTTCTCTTCCCTTATGGATTAAGGTTATACGGTCTTAAGTGTGGAAAGAACGTCCATATTGCAACAAGAACGTATATCGAAACTGGTGGACTAGTTGAAATTGGTGACAACTCTTTTATTGGATATAATAGTGTTGTAACGGGTCATGCGAACGAAGATCGATCGATTGTTGTCGATCCTACAATAATCGGGAAGAATTGTTTAGTAGGGACCTACTCAATTGTTGCTTGTGGGTGTGAACTTGGAGATGGTAGTACCTTAGGTGGGATGAGTGGTATGTTAAAAGGGCAGAAAATCCCTCCCAATGAGATTTGGATTGGCATCCCTGCAAAATTTCTTAGGAAACGTGGTGAAAAAAGGACCACTAACAAAGAATAAGAATTATTCCCAATTAGGATTGAATCTTCTTTTCTTACTTATTGATACCCCATATTTCAGGAGTCCCATGGTTATGATTAACGCGCAAACGACTCCATCTAATACTGGTACATTAAGCGCTTTCTGGAGATATTTATCTAGTCCAGTCATTCCTGCACATCCTAAGACAATAACTTCAGCCATATCTTTCTCAACAGCTAATTTTGCCACTTCTAAATACATTCTCTCCTCATTATATTTCTTCATATCCTCATCAGGTGCTTTTACTGATGCTAAGACATTTTGTAGATGATATTTTCTTACAAGCTCTTCTTTAATGGGGATTGAATGTTTTGAGGTTGACACAACCGAGAAACGATGTCCAAGCATGGAAGCCATTTTCATTGAAGCTTCTCCAATTCCTATAACGGGTTTAGTAGTTATCTCTTTGATTGCATCAAGGTTAGGGTCGTCATGACAAGCTACAATAAACGCATCGAAATCTTCACCTTCTCTTATTAGTTGTATCATACCAGGAGCAGCTTGAAGTTCATCTTCATATGTTTCAATAAATTTAGGAGCCCCAGGTGTAAGCTTACATTTCACCTCGTAATTTTCAGATATAAAACTATTTGCTGTCTTTTGGATAGCCTCGGTCATGGCTGGATCGCTATTTGGATTGATAATTAATATTCTCATAATACCACATCATGATTAAAGAGCAATGTCCTCATATAGTTTTAGGATATTCCTTTGCAAGAGTTCTAATATATTCAATAGTCTTCATTATATCAGTAGGGGTAATATCCTCGTTAATGATGACTAAGCGCAGAACTGTCTTATTACTAATTCTGGTCAAAGAAATTGAACGTTTTCCTTCTGCCTTCGTTCTATCATAAATATATTGTTGAAGTTGGTCTAATTCCTTTTTAGGAAAACCTTCAGGTGTTACACGAAGACAAAGTATTCCTAAATCGGGTTTATGGCATAACTCTATATCTGAAGTGCCCTGTAGTTTTGAAAAAACAGTTTCAACAACAAAAAGGGGGGTACGTAGCCTTTCAACCATCTTGTTCAAACCAAGATAACGTATAGTGGTGATAACTGGAAGTGCGGAAAAAGGTCGAGTTGATGGAGGTGATTTCAGTCCTGGATTTGGTTCTTGGTCTCCTTCACGATTCCAATAATCCCCGTACATAGCCATTCGCTTAAAATCTTCTTTTCGACGGAGAAAAAGGAGAGAATTTGGTATTGGTACACCAAATTGTTTATGGGGATCCCATGTGATCGAATCTGCGAGGTCCAATCCAGAAAATAGTTTTTTTCTCTCTGGGACTAATGAATAGGCAAGTCCATACGCCCCATCAATATGTAGCCAAATTTGGTTTTCATTGCATATCAGAGCGATTGGAAAAATTGGATCAATGGAACCAGTTGAGGTGGTACCTGCCGTAGCAATTACACAAAAGATATCCTTTGTATCCTGTAACTTAGTAATTGTTTCTTGTAAGCTTTTGATATCGATCCGAAAGTTCTTATCAACTGGTAAAGTTACGAGACTTTGTTCTCCAAGTCCCATTATTCGTAAAGTATGTTTTAAAGAAAAGTGGGCTTCACGGGAAGTGATTGCGACTAAGCGAGATGGATCTTCAAATCCTTGAACTCCTTTTTTGGTAAAATCAAACCCATGCTGTTCTGCAGTCCAATGAAGCGCTAAATATAAGGCTGACTGATTGGAATAGGTTCCACAGTACATAAAAGTTGCATCAGATTCAGGTGAAAGTCCAAATAATTGACATAACGCCTTACAACATAACTCCTCTGTCATAACTGCTCCTGGGGAGACCTGCCAATTGGTTACTCCTTGATTATAACGTAAAGCAAATTTTGCTCCATATTCAGCACCTTCCTCTGGAAAAAAGTTGAATAGAGATTGAAATTCAGGACGATTGTATTGGATCAAGTGGGGTAGCAAACAGGTTTCAAGCATTTGCTTAAGTTTCTCTAAACTTACTCCTTGATCGTTAAAATTTAATAATGGCTCCAAATCTGCTGCAATTTCCTCTGGAGAAGCTCCCGAGTAGATTTGTTTGTCAAAAGATCCATTCATGCTTATCACAAGATAATAAATCACAATTTAATGGAGATACAAATTCCATCTCTTATAGGTATCATTGTTGATAACACTCGCGGGTCTGAAAAAGCAAGTCGATTATATTCCTTTACTCCTTTTGTGCTCTCTCTTTGAGAATTTGACTCCAATACACGGCCATACCACAAAGCATTATCGGTGATTAAGATACCACCTTTTCCTAATCTGGGAACAGATATTTTGAAAGCTTCTGGGTATTCTTCTTTATCCACATCATTGAATATTATATCAAATTCCCCTTGGAGTTTGTTTATTATCTCGAGTGAGTCTCCAACAATGAATTTAATATTTGAGATAGCTAATCTTTTAAAATAAGAAATAGATAAATTCTTATTCTCTTCTGATACATCCGTACATATTATTTCAGCTTCAGGAGCTGCCTTAGCAAAATAAATGGCTGAATAACCAAATCCCGATCCTAATTCGAGTATTCTTTTTGCTTCTATTAATTGAGTATATTGACTTAGTACTTGGCCTACAAGGGGCCCAATTATCGGAAAATCCTGTTCTTTGGCATAATTTTCCATTTCTACTAAGACATTGTCTCTTTCAGCTCCTAGCAGATCGAGTAAGTAATCATGTAATCCATCAATAAGAATATCATCCATTATTTACACCAATTTCATTAATTAAAATA
>JBHLPG010000249.1:0-6049 GCA_048939725.1 Promethearchaeota archaeon
GGAGACCCCAAATAGTCAAGGAAAATGCCCACAAATTTGTGGAAAATCTTATTGAAACAGGTGCTGAGGAGATAATTTGTTTCCATGATGATTGTTATGCTATGTTAACCAACAAGGTGGAAGAATTTGGAATATCAATTCCTTTTAAGCCAATTCACATTATTGAGTATCTTCGAGACTTTGTAAAAAGTCACAACGACCAGATAAAGAAATTACATTTGAAGATTGCATATCAACAACCTTGTGCTTCAAGATTTACGTTTGAAAAAGACAAAATTCTAGATGAGCTTTTCGAACTCATTGGTGTTGAGCGAGTGAATAGAAAATATGATCGAATAGGTGCTCTCTGTTGTACATCCTCAATGGGAGCAATGAAAAACCTTTCGCGAGATTATATTGTTGAATGGCGGATGAAGAACATTATAGATGCAAAAGAAGCTGGAGCTCAAGTAATGGTGTTTTTATGTCCGTTATGTGTTCTTCCTTTGAGAAGTAGAGCAAAAGCAGAAGGTATGGAGCCCTACATTTTAAGTAATCTTGTACGTCTCGCTTTAGGAGAAAATCTCACCCATGGTGGTGCTGGTAAAATCTACGATTGATAAAAAAAGATTACCGATCGATTTTTCATGGAATATACTCCAACTGAAAATTAAATAAGTCATAAAACCCATATCAATTGGGAATTCTGTAGCAATCGGTAATGGAATAATATTCAATTACTGGATGAAGAATATATTTTTACCTTGCCAATTCTCTAATAAATATTTGTTAGTTAGATGTTCCTATTCAAATCCTGATATTAGTAACAGTTTATGATAATTATTTTAGAAATTACGATTTGAGAATTCCAACAGGAGACCAAATGACTTTACTTGTCTAATATAATGGAGCTGAAACGATGCAGAATAGAAAATTACTTTTATTTCTGATGGATGGTGTTGGTGATCGCCCTATTCCCGAATTGAATAATAAAACACCTTTAGAAGCAGCTAAAACCCCAACAATGGACAAATTGGCCCAAACTGGGATAACAGGACAACTACACACCATTGGTCGTGGAATCACTCCTGGAAGTGATACTGCTCATCTCGCACTCTTTGGATATAACCCTTATGAAGTGTACACAGGAAGAGGGCCTTACGAAGCCGCTGGAACTGATCTTCCTGTTAAACCTGGTGATATTGCGTTTCGTGCGAACATGGCAACGATAAAGGATGGCATTGTAATTGATAGGCGAGCAGGTAGAATATCCAAGGGAACCCAAGAAATCGAAGAGGCACTTCAAAAAATAACAATAGAGGATGTTGAAACAATCTTTAAGGTAGGTATAGATCATCGCGCTGCATTAGTATTGAGAGGACCTGGTTTAGCGAGTGAAGTAACTGGTAACGACCCAAAAATTGAAGGAAAGAAGCCGAAATCGATTATTGGTACTAGTCCTGAGGCAGAAAAGACTTCAAGAATATTAAAACAGTATATAAAACAGGTTACGGAAATTCTGGAGACTTTGAAAATAAATGAAAGGAGACTTAGTGAAAATAAACTCCCAGCAAATTATTTACTAGTTAGAGGAGCTGGAAAGGCTCCTCATATCGAAAGTTTCCAAACAAAGTATGGATTGACTGCTGAATGCGTGGCAGGTGGAGGTTTATACAAAGGGGTAGCCTCCATATGTGGAATGAAAATAAACAATAATCATCGAGGGACTGGAGGTATTCCCACGGATCTTCCATCCAAAGTAAGTGCTGCAATAAAATCTCTCGAAAGATCTCAATTTGTGTTTTTGCATGTGAAGGGGACTGATAACTTAGGGCATGACAACAAACCGATCCAAAAGATGGAATTCATTAACGAGATTGATGTAGCGATTGAACCCCTTCTAGATTTATTACCAGAAACACTTATTTGTATCACAGGAGACCACAGTACCCCTTGTGTTATGAGGGATCATTCTTCTGACCCATTACCTATATTGATGACTGGTGAAGGAGTACGACCAGACCACGTAACTGAATTTGGTGAACGACCTGCTATGAAGGGAGGATTAGGGCATATTAATGGCCAAAAAGTGATCTCTATCATGTTAGGCCTTATTGGAAAGACTCACAAGTTCGGTGCTTAAAAATCCAGATGTTTTCCTATTAGGAGACAAATAATGATAGTAATCAGAAAACTTAAAACTGTAGAAGAATTTAAAGAGACTGCGGAAATCCAAAAGAGCGCTTGGGGTATAAATGATCTGGAAGTAGATCCCTATTTCTTGATGACTAGAGTACAAAAATTCGGAGGGTTAGTTCATGGATTATTTATGGATAACCAATTCGTTGGTTTTACCTATGGTATTCTTGGGAAATGGAAAGCCAAAATTTTCTTTTTTTCATATATGGCAGCAGTTAGGAGCGAATACCAAGGCCAGGGATTTGGTTTTTTATTGAAGAAAGCACAAAGAACTGAGGTCATGAAAATGGGTTACGATATTATTCGCTGGAATTTTGACCCATTAGAATCCCTAAATGCCTATTTTAACTTCCATAGACTAGGAGCAGTATGCTCAGAATATGAGCGAAATATTTATGGTAAGGGAGAAAGTGGACTTGATGAAGGTCTATCCACTGATCGTTTACTTGTCACCTGGAATATATCCTCTGAACGAGTGAGTAAGAGAATCGAAAAGAAAATAAAAAAGATTAAGATACCAGTTCCAATGTCAAGATTAGGACAATTCAACGAAGATATAGCCTATATAGAAATCCCGAGAGATATACGTTCATTAAAGAAGATAAACTTAAGAGAGGCATATGAATGGAGAAAGAAGACCCGTAACCAGTTTGAAGCAGCTTTTAGTGTTGGATATGTTGCAGAGGAGATCGTTTTCTCAGAAGATGAGAAAAGAATCTTTTATAGGCTGATCAAGAAGGCTATGTAAAATGGATCGAATAAAAAAAATAGATGCTATAGAAGTATTTATTGTAAAGTTGCCTCTTGTAGAAACCTTTGAAACAAGTCTCGGGGTTGAAACCCACAAAGAAGCTCTTTTGATAAAGCTTACTTCTGAAGGAGTAAATGGGTGGGGAGAATGTGTTGCTTCTCCAGAGCCATTTTATAGTTATGAAACTAATGAAACTGCGCTCCATATCATTCGTAATTTTTTACTCCCTAGAATAAATAAGATGAGAAATTTTACTATTGAAGAGGTGCTAGAAGTATTCGAGTGGATTCGAGGCCATTATATGGCAAAAGCAACAGTCGAGAATGCGCTTTTGGATCTTATGGCGAAAAATGAGAGTGTTCCCCTTTATAGCCTTATTGGCGGAAAAAAGCAGAAAATCATGTCAGGGATTAGTATTGGAATAAAAGAGGATACAAAAGTCCTTTTAGAAATCATAGAAAAAGCATTGGCGAAAAAGTACCAGAGAATTAAAATTAAAATCAAGAAGGGAAAAGAAATTGAACCTTTAACAAAAATAAGAGAAATTTTCCCTGACATTAAACTCATGGTTGATGCTAATACTGATTATACAATAAATGACATCTCACTCCTCAAACAACTAGATGATTTTGAACTAATGATGATTGAACAACCATTAGACCATGATGATATCTATTTTCATTCATTAGTCCAACGAGAGTTAAAAACTCCAATCTGTCTTGATGAGTCAATTGAGAATCTTAATGATGCGAAAACAGCTATTGAATTAGGAAGCTGTCGCATTATTAACATCAAACAAGGACGAGTCGGGGGAATTTCAAAAGCAAAATCTATTCAGGAGTATTGCAACCTCAAGAACATACCAGTCTGGTCAGGAGGTATGCTAGAAACGGGAATAGGCAGAGCCTTTAATATCCATTTACAGACACTTCCTGGATTTACGTTACCTGGGGATACGTCTGAAACCTCACGTTATTTTCAAGAGGATATAGTAGAGCCCAGTATTACTCTTCGTTCAGATGGCTTTATTGATATACCTGAAGGGGTTGGAATAGGAGTCGAAATTATATCAGACAAGTTGAAGAGTTTTACTACGTTTTCTGAAAAGATCATTTAATCTCAAAATCCGAGTATGAAAACAATTATTAAAGTCAAAACAGTATTTACCAACCATATCTATATTAAGCTTATTTGATTATTATGTATCTAGATATTTTATTCCAGATTTCCCCCATGATTCCAAAGCTTGTTCTAACTCAACATACTCATTTTCGTGATCATCTAAATAATCCTCAAGATCCTCAGCTGCTTCATCCAAGTGAGTCATTCCAATGTCAATTACTTGACGGAATGCCTTAGCCCCTGCTCGAGTACCTTTGGGATGAGAATGAATACCCACACCAGCTCCTATCATGATGTCAAGACCTAAATCTTTCATAATACGTAAAGCAATACCCGGAGTAACTCCTCCTGATGGCATGGGTAATACTGGTTTTAACGGACCAAAGGGATAACGGAGTGCTTTTGCACAGGCAAGATATTTATCTCTTATAAAAGGCGCCTTACTGTATGCACTTGGGTAAACCAATGCATCAAGTCCAGCTAAGCGGGCAAGTTTCCCCATAATTAAAAAAGATGATATCCCAGACATTGCAGACTCATAGTAAACCCCAGCAAAGTCCATATGTCCTAAAATAGGAACTTTGATGCTTTCATCAGCAGCTAATTCTCGGACTACTGGAAGACCAACTGTAAGATAGTTGACCATTAAACCGTTTGTCCCAGAGTCGATTGCTTTCTGAGCATTTTCTAGCAATTTCTGAGGTTCTGCTGTTATATTGACCATGTAGATGGTGTCTTCACCAGTGTCCTCTTTTGCTTTGTCTTTCATCTCCATGTAGGCTGTTACCCGCTCCTCAAGTGGTAAATATTTGATATCCCCTGCGGTACTCTCATCGTCTTTTATAACATCAGCGCCTCCCATTGCTGCTTCATAAAAGAGGGCTTTACCATCATCTAAGGTGTAAGCATGATCAATATTCGTTAAGAAAGGGCGCTTCGGAACAGCTAGTTTTTTTCGAATCCCTTCAATCCCAAATTTTGGCCCCTTGAATTCAGACAAGTAGCGTTGAGGAAAAATAACATCTAAGAGCTTGACTTTCCCACCCATGCTAATATTTCCCATTAATGTGGTCAAGAGAAGAGGAAATTGGGAGTCCAATCCTTCTAGAGGGTAAGCGACTTGAATGATATATTGTCGTTCTTTCATATCATTTGGAACGCCTATTTCATAAGGGGGAATCTCATAAACACCAATAACTTTACCTGAGAATTTTCGAAGGATTTCACGGGGGTCACTATGCACTGGATAATAGGAACCAACAGTTTGTTCCTGAATAACGACTTTTCCCATATACCACGGGTCAAGAGTACTACTAAATGCCGTATAGTAGATCCCAACTACAAAGTCTTCTGGATCTATTGACTCCTGTACTCCTTCAGGATAATAACCCCACTTATTATCCGCATAACTATCAACTTTAGGTCTCTTTACCATTTACCAAGCCTCATTCTACATTAGAATACATGCTTAAATATTATTATTGGACTCCTTTTTCTTGAATATATAGGTGAAATCTGATGAAAAAGCAACTATTTGTATTATTTAGTTATAATAAGGGAGTTTTTACTCATATTCTTCTAAACGTCTTCGATATGGTAGACAAGGGATATGAAGTTGGAATTATATTTGAGAGTGAGGCATGTAAACTTATTTCTGAGTATGAAACAAAAAAATATGACAAATTTGAAAAGTTAAAAACTCTAAATTTAGTTGTTGCCGTGTGTGAAGTTTGTGCAAAGGCAATGGATGCATTAGAATCAGCACAACGTCAGGGATTACCCATTGATGGAACATTATCAGGTCATCCCACTTTAGAATCTTGGATAAAAGATGGGTTCCATATTATGATTATCTAGCAGACATTTAAATTAATAAAAATATTTTTATACTGGGAAATCTGGAATTAATGCATGAAATTCTATTTGGAGATGTGTGGGCTGCCCTCTTAACGTTAGAGGATGATTCCATTGATTGCGCAGTCACATCACCTCCATATT
>JBHLPG010000250.1:0-6043 GCA_048939725.1 Promethearchaeota archaeon
GGTGATATAATGATAAAAGTTAGAAATATTTATGTTCTTGTAACAAAAGAACTAAAAAAGTTAACACGAGTACCAGCTCACCTATTTCAGGCAATATTATTTCCAATTGTCCTCACAGGGGCATTTGGATTGGCATTTGGGTCATTTGGAAGAACAGGCAATGAAATCACTTTTACAATAGGCATCGTGAATAATGACAGAACTGAATGGGCTGAATATTTCATTGGTAACATTTCCGAAAATACCCTGTTAGTTGAAATCCTATATGAAGACCAGGAGATTGCATTGCAGGATTTAAGACAAGGAAAAATTGATGCAGTAGTAAAAATCCCAAAGAATTTTCATAATAGCATAGAATCGTTCTGGGATCAACCAAATAACGCAAGCGCTTGGAAAATAGCAGAAGTCGAATTATTTGTCGATCAGGGATCATTTACTGGAACGAATACGATTCCTCCTTTAACCCAACAAGCATTACAAAAAACACTACATGGGGAACAAGTAACCACAACACCCCAACCAGTTTACATAGGTACCCCTTCTCAAATATCTGTAGAGCATTATACACAGTTTGATTATATGGCACCAGGGATGTTCGCCTTCGCAGCAATTTTTCTTACATTAATTGTCGCTGAAGGATTCACAGAGGAACGCATGAAAGGAATATCACGCCGAATCCAACTGACACCCACCTCAGCGGGAGATATCGTATTAAGTAATATTACAGCCAATATGATTATCGCTGGGTTACAAGTAATCTTAATATTTGCAATAGCAGGTATAATGGGATTCAATCCACAAGGGGGAATGATAGGAATAATAGTCGCTTTTATGTTTGTTTCACTCCTAGCATTTTGCAACGTAGGATTTGGTTTAATCGCAGCGAGTATTGCAAAGACCCCAGGAGCAGCTACTACAATTAGTTTCGCTATTATTCTTCCACAAATGTTCTTAGGTACTTTTATACCAGTACCGAAGGCATTTGGACAAATGGTACCCAGTTATTATGTTACAGATGGTTTAACTTCCATTCTCCTAAGAGGGGCATCAGTCACAAGTCAAACCATTCTCATGGATTTAGGAATAGTAATTGGGTTCTGTGTCGTTATAACGGTTTCTGGGATCGTAATATTTGCAAAATTTGGTCGAGACAAACTAAAGTAAAGAATTACGAAGCTACCAATTCAAACAGGAAATAAAATCGCATAAGATCAATAAAAGAGTGCGTAAAATATCGAGGAAAGTAAAATGAACGAAATACTATTGAATAAGGAATATGCAAGTCTAAAACAAAGAATTATAGCGGCCTTAATAGATATGGGATTTTTTATCTCAATATTTCTCCCTGTCACATATTTGGTGAAAGGAGTATGGATCATGTCACCGTTAGATCATCGCTGGGCATACGGGTTGTTCATCACAGACCCATTATGCATTATGTTCTTCTTGATAATGGTGACCTATTTTATCTTACTTGAAGGACTTGTTGGTCAGACCATTGGTAAATTTATAATGGGAATCAAGGTCATCAAACATGATGGGTCTAAACCTGGGATAGTAGCAAGTGGTATTCGAAATATTCTTCGAGTAATCGATTCATTACCCACCTTATATCTCTATGGGATGTATTTAATATTAAAGTCTCCAGACAAAACAAGATTCGGGGATAGGAAAGCTAAGACTATTGTTATTAACAAATAAAATAATCTCCTGGTGAATGTGACGTAGAATGACCCTAGATATTTCCCATGTGAAAAAGAATCCAATAAAATACGCGACTAATCGAGTATTTTACATAGATAACATAAGAATCTATTTAACTATCCTAGTAATACTCCATCATCTAGCCATATGTTACGGGGGTTCGGGAGATTGGCCCATTCATGAGAGTGATTTCTATACAATCGACATGAGCACAGTAATCATCCTGACACTTTTTAATATTGTCAATCAATCATATTTCATGGCTTTTTTCTTTTTACTTGCTGGTTATTTCACACCCCGTTCATTTGAAAAAAAAGGCACCAGAATCTATGTGAAAGACCGATTTATTCGGTTAGGAATCCCACTAGTGGTTTACATCATTTTTGTCTCACCATTAGTGGCGCTATTACTTCACAATTATGCCTATAGAGGATCCACTCCATATATTTCTCTTCTTGACGTATGGTATAATAGAATAGAGGAAATGACAATTGGAATCGATCATTTGTGGTTTTTACTTGCATTACTTATCTTCGTATTGACCTATGTCTTATATCGATTAATATGGGATAGATATTCACTGACCTACTCACAGCTTTTCTTTTCACAGAAATTTCCAAGAAATAGAGTGATAGTTTCCAGTATCGGGATAATCGCCCTGATAACATATATAATGCGAGGATTTTTCTTAATTGGGGAAACAATAGCTTTTAATTTTCAACTTGGACATTTTACTCATTATATGTTTTTCTTTTGGGTAGGAATAGTGGCGTATCACGGAAAATGGTTCGATCATTTGTCTGATACCCAGGCTAAACAATGGACAACCGTAGCTGGAGTATCAATCCCCCTTTTAGTTGTACTAATGGTTGGATTAATAGATTTCACGAGCTCTGACCCATTTGGCCCATTTTTAGGGGGATTCACCTATCAATCCTTAGTCTATTCCATATGGGAGACTATTGCGTTAGTAAGCATCTCAATCACTGTATTACACCTCTTTCAAAAAAAATTCAACTACCACAACCCATTCCTGAAAGATCTGGCCACCAGTACCTATACAGCCTATATAATACATGCATTAATCATTATAAGTTTCACAATAATACTCTTACCTGTTGATTTACCAGCTATGGCGAAATTTATTATAATTGGGGGAATTGGAGTTCCCTCCATTTTTCTAATCAGTTATACTATCAGAAAAGTACCCTTTACGGCAAAAATTCTTGGTTAGATCTACATTAAGTGAAAGATAATTCCTAAAAATATCGAGAAAAACGATGAATACGATTTATAAAATAAATAAATACTTTATAAGTTAAATTTTCCGAGACATTATTCTCAAAACAATATTTCAGCCATGAGGATAACAGATGCCAAGGATTAAAATAAAAGAGATAGATATCACTGGACATATTGCTTACCCAGAAACTAAAGATGGGGAGGGGATACTTGTCTTACACGCTTGGTGGGGATTAAATGGATTTATCATCCAATTTTCTGAGAGGCTAGCAGGAGAAGGCTTTTTAGTACTGGCACCAGATCTATATAGGGGAAAAATAGCCAAGACGATTACCGAGGCAGAAAACTATAGCGACAATTTAGACCCCCAAGAAATTAATCCAATCTTGAAAAAAGTCGTTGACTTTTTTCTGAACCATCCGAATTGTAAAAGCTCTAAACTTAGTGTTATAGGATTTTCTCTGGGAGCTAGCTGGGCAACATGGTTAGCGAATACCAAACCAAAAGAAATCGAGAAAGTGGTTCTTTTTTATGGCACCGGAGACGTTGATTTTTCAAAAACTCGTGCCTCATTCCAGTGTCACTTTGCTGAAAATGATCCCTATGAAGAAACGGAATATGTCAACTATTTCAAAGAGAAACTGCAAGAAGCGAAGATAAAAGCGAATCATTATACTTATCCAGAGACACATCATTGGTTTTTTGAGACAAATCAGGTGGAATATTATCAGGAAAAAGCTTCAAAAATAGCTTGGAAGAGAACTCTAGAATTCTTGAAAAAATGAAAGCATTAAGAATCCATGTAAATGAAACTAGTATTAACAGATTTTGGGGGGGAGTATGTAATCACATTTTAACCGAAAAAAATAGGGACACGATTGCTAGAAATGATTTAGCTCTCTAAAATTAGACCAGGAAGCCCAAAACACACATGAAAGAAGATTAAACTGTATCTAGGCCCAAATCTGGTCAGCCCGCGGTTGTTTCAGGCAACATTTCTATTCTGTTGAAAAACCTTTTAAAAGGAACTTTTATTATAGTTATTTTTGTATTAATTATATAAATCCTTGAAAGTCCTGTGGCAGCATTTTTAGAAGAGAATTTGACCGAAATCTGAAGTAGATGGGAAATCATGTCCCGTAACGTAATCGCATCATCTGATATTGAGGAATCGTTTGAGAAAGAACTAGAAGAACTAAGAAGCCTGTTAAGCTTGAAAGGGATGGATTCTGAAAAAAATGTGATTAGAACATGGAAGGCTCTTCGAAAAATGCAAGAAGAATTAGAACTTCCCTCCTTATACCCTATCAAGCAACACTATTACTTCTTTCTAAGATTACTAAAGATTCAAGAAGCGTTAAATCTTTCCTTTGCTGCAGATAAGGAAGACATCAAAAAAATCATCGATGACGCTATATCGAAGATTAAAGAAAGAAAACTAAGGACTGCTAGTGAAAAATTGAATCACGCTTCGAATATGCTATCACGTGTAGGAACTAAAGAAAAAGAAACAAAAAAACTAACAGAAGATGCATCGCAGGAAATAAAGACCGATTTCAAACAATTATATCAGCTTCATATTGAAATAGATACTCTACGGCAATCCTTTAAATTACCTGAAACCGCTCCTGTGCTAGATATCATAACGATGATTAAGAAGCGATCTCTGCAAGAACTGGCATTGATAGGAATGGATTCGGATTCTCTTATTCTTAAAGTTCTGTTATTTAATTTAACACCAACATCACAAGTCCAAGACGAACTAAAAATAACCAGAGATTTAGATCATATTATATTTCAGCTTTTAGTCGCATATGGCCCACTCACTCGTCCAGAAATGGTTCAAGTAACGGGGATCGCACGGAGCTCAATCTATGATAGCTTACAACGACTGATAGCAAAAGGTTTTGCAGTGGAGTATACAGAGATGAGAAGTCACACTGGACGTCCTACAACGGTGTTTGATGCCCGATTTTGAAATTTCTTTTTGCGAGAACAAAAATCTTGCATAGGAATGGCTAATCTGTCAGATAATCTGTTAGAATTTTTATCCCTAATTTAATTGTATGATTATTCCGGTAACTCTTTGGAAATTGAAATATAATCCTCCACTGGTACAGTGACCAATGTTTCGGTTCGGATCTCTCCAGATCTCACGATTCTAAGCACGGCTTTCATCATAGTGTTGTTATCAGGAAATTCTGTAATAGCGACAAAATCATATCGGCCAAAAGTGTAAAAAAGTTGTTTGATTTCTCCTTGATATTCTTTAACCCACTCATGAGTAGTTTTGAGCTTGTCATCTGTATCTTTTACTTCTTCAACTCCTTTCTGTGTATAATTTCCTAAAACAATATAAATTGGCATAGTTTTTCCTCCTTATGAGCTTCTGAGTTCTTTTTGAGATTCTTCTGAAGGAAATGAAAAGAATTTCAATCAGAACCTGTACTCTCTAGGATTTTTCTATTTAAGGTTATACAATGAGATTAGGAAAGTCAATCTGGAAAACACAATAAATTAAGAATGATCGCTTTTACAGCAAGAAGATATTAACAGGGAATCTAGTATTATCTTAAAAGGAATTTAACGAGAACTATCTTCACAATGACAAAAATTCACATTTTTTCCCTGTTTTTTTGATGATCAAACAATGTTTTGTTCGAATAGATGTATAAATCAAAATTTTGAGATTAAGAGAGAATTGATAAGATACTAAAATAATTAAATTTGGTTGACTGTTTATGGACTTTAAATTCGACCACGATGTGCATGTGGAGCGTACAGGAGAGAATCGATTCGAAACAGAAATTTCCAGTGACTGGAATATCGTAGCTCCGAATGGAGGATACCTGATGGCAATAGCAGGGAAGGTGATTTCAAGTATCTCAGATTACCAGAACCCTTTGTCAATGACTGCTTATTATCATAAACCAGCATCTCCAGGTCATGCTGAACTGATTGTTGATCGTATTATAGAGAGTAAGAGGACAATTACCGCGAACATTTCATTGATTCAGAAGAAAAAAGAAGTGATTTCTTACACGGGAATATTCACTCAGAAGGATGCATTTAGTGGAATGACCCTGGTTCAGAAACA
>JBHLPG010000251.1:0-5970 GCA_048939725.1 Promethearchaeota archaeon
ATTTAGATCAAATAATGAATAGATTGTGATAAATAACTAATTATATTTCATTTTTTAACTAAACAAAAAGCCTGATTACGAACAGGAAGGGGTAGTGCTCGAAATTGAACTGAATAAACAAGTTTAAGATTGAAATTTTTGAAAGTTCTTTTCCATTGGGAAAGTGTTTGGAAATTATACGGGATTGGCATTTGCATTGAAAAGGTTCGATTTTCAATTGTATCAAAAAATCGGAGAAAATTGAGCTCTAAACGATTATTAAAAACATCTTCAAGAAGAAATAGTTTTCTTTTACTTACACGGATCATTTCTTGTAATGTAAATTCAAAATTTTGACAATGGTGCAACAAAAAAACCCCAGCACTTATATCAAAAGAATGATCTGCAAAAGGAATTTCCTTACCGTCATAAATAACAAGAGGAATTCCTTGGACACGATATCTTTTAAAATGTAAGATATCTAAACCTTGAATATCGGCCCTTGTTTTTTCTTTGATCCGCTTTGAGACATATCCATCCCCGTCCCCTACGCTTAAAATTAACTCTCCCGGTTTGATAAAGAATTTTATGGTATTTAGAATCTTATTCGCCCTAAAATTTCTGATAGGTTCCGCGATTCTGGTTATTAAGTTCAAGACATTCTCTCTCTATTGTAAAATACAAGGTATTTTTCTTTTCTCCTTTCTACTTTAAGGTTATTTTGGTAGGTCTTTAATACTGTATGTGAAAGGAATTCAGGTACTATCAGAGAGAATTGCCACCCCCAACTGGTGGAAAAATCGCAATTGTATCACCCTCAATTATTTTATCCTCTACCTCACTGTTATTTCCATTTATCATGATAATTTTCGCTTCTTTGTTAGGTATTTTCAACATTTCCAACAATGTAGCCACTGTAACCCCTTCTTCAAGAGTGACAGAGAAACTTTTACCCAATTCCACTCCTTTTGGTCCATAATCCCTTAAGGTCGCAAATAGCTTAACTTTGACCATCATGGGTGAGTAAACTCTCAATAATATTGATCATTTTGTGTTGGTTGTTTCTTTGTTATAAATCCATGACCCTTGAGATGTTGACCCCCACATAACAGGTGCATTCCAGTTGAAAATATCCCAATTCGTGCTCCTTCAGGGATCACAGTACTTTCAGTCGCAACAAGTCCATTACAAAAAATCTCACCACATTCTTCTGGTGGAATATGGAGCCGTTTTAATAGCTGCTTCAATCGTTCATTTTCAACGAATGCAATGGATAGGATTGTATCCTCTGCAAACGAAGCGTTTGGATCTATTCTTTTTTTCAAAGTACCATATATATGAATTTCAAGCATTTAATGATATCTCTCAACATCAAATAATCATCAGTACCCGTTTTGAGAGATATTTCTTAAAACTATGGTATTGTCTCTACAATTTCTCCCTGTATGATTCCCCTCTTAAGAATATCATTCTGATTCGTCAAGTTCTTCTATCGAAGGAAATTCAAATAGATCTGGCTCCAGATCTAAAAGACTAATCTCGAATTTATCAATAAAGAGATCAATAATAGCTTGTCGGATAATATCCTCTCGTGATGAATAATATCCCCGTTCAATCAGTAAATCCATGTATTCAACAATACTAACAGCTATTTTAGCTGATACTGACACGATCTTAGCTTCTAAGTCATTATTTTCCAAAATAGACACCCGATAAATTTTTAATACAACTTAGTTTAGGACTGACGTAGGGAGGGAGTATAAATAGATCAATCAACAATATAAACTTTTCTTCTTTTAGATTAATTGAATATTGAGTTCAAGCATATAGTTTAATAATTGTAAATTCTTCCCCATATGTCTTTACTATTTGCCCAAATGAATTCTGTAATTGGTGGCGAAGCAATTCTTCGAAACCTAGGGGTGAGATTGAAAATTTCTCTTCGGATCCAACTCCAATTTGTTTCAAAATATCAAAAATGATTTTTGCTAATATTTCTCTCTCCGACAAATTTAATTCGATTGATTCATTCTGTCCGCCTTTAATATACCAAAAAGTGGCTGATATTGTTGTTCCCTCTTCTGAAACCTCTTTAGGTGGAATTTCGGATAATAATGTTTGTAGGTCATCTAAACTAAACATATTATCACGATCTCTTGTGGCTTCAACAGAAACAGAAATTGTACTAGATACATCCGCTTCTGCTGCAAGAGGAGCGGTTATTGTTTCATCTTCTAGTAGATCAGAACAATGCCGTAACAAAGAAGTGGCTGAAACAGACATCTCTTCCAAAGCTTTAAGGATTCCTGCAATAGTAGGATTTGTAATGAGCGAACCTATCCTTGCATAGGCTTGGGTCGTAATACTTTCGTGTTTACGAAGTTCATTAAGCATCTCTGAAAAATTCTGTGTCGTTTCAAGCTCTTTCAAACGTTCTAGCATCACGTTTCACTATCCTTTTTCTAACATTGAAATTTGATCCACAATAATCTATGTGAATACAAAATATCTATACTAGGTTAAAAATATGTAGTATATTTAGTATTTCCAAAAATAAGTTTATTGTAAGAAAAACTCAATGTTTGAAGGGAAGAAGCATTGCCTTCTAATAACATGCCGCTTGACAACTCAATCTTCGATCTTCTCAATAAAATTCCCTCAGGAATTATCATTCTGGATAAAAATAACCATAATAAACCAATATTTGCGAATAAAAAGATTAGAGAAGATTTACAGATTGGTAACGATCAGGATATTGACAAAGATATATTCCTAGCGTTTTTAGATCCATCAGATCATCAAAGATTTGTTGAACTTTCTAATTCGGAAATTTTACCTGGAGAGAGTGAATGGAAAGCACTGACATTAACAGGTAAACAAACATGGATACAATTAAGGATAGCTCCTCTAGATGAAAATTATTATATAGTAATTATAAGAAACATTGGAAAAATAAAAAAAATTATTGAGGAATTATCAGCAACAGAAACTCAATATAAGGCTGTGATGGAAAGAGATCCAAATTTTCTATTTATTCTAAAGAATGGAGTCTTAGAGTATTATAATCAAGCATTTATTGAGAAATTAAACTATACAGAAGAGGATATGAACCATTATAGAAGTATGCCAACTTTCTTTGTCGCTCCCGAAGATAGAGAGATAGTTGCTAGATATTTAATTGAGAGTAAAAGAGAATTAATAATAGGTAAGATCCCTAAAGAAATAGAAAATCATAAAAGATATTATCATCCTGAAGAAACTACAGAATTCAATCTCTTACGCAGTGATGGCTCTCGTCTTCCTGTTCATGCTATAGTACAAAGAGCTTATTCTGCAAATGATCTATTTGTACAGGGGGTTCTAATTGACTTATCATCTATAAAAGAGCTACAGGATATGAAGTTAGACTTTCTTACTATGACTCAACATCAGCTTCGGACACCATTACTCAATTTAAAAGGATATCTAGATTTTTATAAGAAACAATTGGAAAAAGGGGTTAGTTCAGAAGAGAAACAGGCTTTAGAATCAAGATTTATTGAAGTTTTTAAACGAAATATTGATCAGATGGTTTCACTAACTCAAGATCTCAATAATGTGGCAATGATCCAGCAGGGGAAATTAAAGTGTAATCTCCGAGGAGAGAACATAAATCCAATTTTACAAAAAGTTATTGAGGATCTTGAATTTTTACTGAGAAAATATCGAATTGATCTTATTGTTCAATATCCTTCAACTCCATACATTGTTAACCTGGATAGAGACAGAATTTCACAGGCGTTAAGTAATGTTTTAGAAAATGCAATAAGATTTACAGGTCATGGTGTTGTTGAAATTTATATGTCTATTGAAAATGATAGACAAAACCTACAACTTACCATTCAGGACAATGGTGTTGGAATTGATCCAACGAACCTTGAAGATATTGGAAAACCTTTTGCGACATTTCATCCCTCTGCGAGTAGGTTAGGTCTGGGACTTTATCTAACCAATGAAATTATACTAGCTCATGGTGGTTCTTTAGAAATCAAGTCCTCTGGTTTTAATAAGGGAACTTCTGTGATTATAACACTTCCACTACTTGTTTCCCCAGATAGAGAAGTAACACCATTCCATCCAACAAAAGATAGTACTTTAAACGAATTAATTAAAATTGCAACAACTTCCGAAAACATGTTACAACGTATAGAAGCTGTCCATCAACTTGGAAATGGAAAATATTCTGGGTCTGAACTTGAAAATGTAATTTCTACTTTAGAAAAAGTCATTTTATACGATCAAGATAGAACCATTAGAAATCTTGCAGGCAAATTTTACTCTCAAAAAATTCAAAAAAGAAAAAATGCGATTTCTGATGACTCCTAATTTTCCTCACTCTCCTTCTAGAACTCATATCCCTTATTCAGTTATCCCAGCTTTACCAATCACAAAACAGATTCGGATTGTTCAATTATTTTTTACTAATTTGAAAAAGCAAAAACATAGAACATCAATCCAAAAAAATTTCTTAGAAAATCTATCAAAGCTGAAAGAAAGCAATTTTATCGAGATATTCAACACTTGTACACCAATAGGGAGAAATCTCTGGAAATTCCATGATTTTTGTTTCATATATGCTCCAGAAATGGAAGACCATGATCTATTTATAGAAAAAAAAAGTTTAAATCTTTTAAAAACAATCAAAAATACTTTAATGTTAAAAACAACTGAATGGGTTTGTTTAATTCAACAAGACTCAATTTTTATATTTCATTTGTCAAGTAAAGGTTACTTAATTTGGTCTCCTGTCCTTAAAGGGATTGCTCCTTATTTTATAGCTTCAATATTATCAGATAATACAATTTTAGATTCTATTAGTGATTCATGGAGATGGGAGTTTCTTGAAAAAATCAAAACTCATATACTAAACTTTATTGTCACAGGGGTTGAAGAAGATCCATTGAATATAGAAAATAATAAACGTTTTAATTCACAAACCTTCTTCTTCATTGATTCTTTTCTAAAAGTAAAAGAAAATTTCATTCAGCATATAAATAGAGGATTTGATTCAATCGAGTCTTGTTATGATTTTACACAAATTAACCGTCTTATTCAACAGGTCTTGAACCAACCTGAAATATCAGATTATGATCCTATTTTAGAGACATTAGAAACTTTAAAAATCGAGGAGAATTACCGTAATAATCCTTTTTCTTATTATCCCTGGATTCTTGATGTCTCACCTCTAACTTTTCTCGAAATCTTTCCTCATACAAAGAAATTTGGTGCTAATCAAAAATTTGGGGAATTCTATACACCATTTGAGCTAGCTGAAACCATCGTTACTCGTTCGTTTGATACATTCCTAGATCAAAGACTAAAGAAACCGATAACCAGTATGAGTGTGTTAGATCCAGCAATGGGAACTGGAATTCTTCTAGTATTCGCTATAGAATGGTTAGTAAACTTAACGATCTTAAACTCAACTGAAGATTATTCTCTTATCGATTTAAGACGAAAATTTGCTTATTCTAATGTTAAAGGTGTGGATATTGATGAGGACAGTATATTAATTTATCAAAAATTCTTGAGATCATTTTACCTGTTAGAAAGGGAGACTGAGGAACGAGGGTCTTGTTTGGAAAAGACTGATTTTATCAATTCATTTATTACTCACTCAAAGTTGAATCAGACACTTCAAAAATTTGATATAATCCTTTCAAATCCGCCATACATTGCATTTCACAGTCGTTTCGCGAAAAATTTTCCTTTAAAGGTGGAATTAAAAGCCCTCAAGAATTTGATACCTGCGTTTTGCGGAAAACGTGACAATACCTACTTGTTATTTCTTGGAATTTGCTTACAACATTTTTTAGCTCCTGAGGGCGTTGTGGGTTTTGTTATTGATCATTCATTTTTAGATTTACCTTCTTATAAGGAAGTACGTGAATATCTACTATCTAACTATCACGTAAGTTTCATCTTATCAAACTATAATTATCGAAAAACTGC
>JBHLPG010000252.1:0-5946 GCA_048939725.1 Promethearchaeota archaeon
TGAAGGGGGAATATCCTGAATCTGTTTTTTCTTGATTGTTGGTAATAGGTTTACTAATTTCTTGATCCTCATCATTGATTTTTATGGTACAATTTTCAGTCCATCCTGGAACTCTAAGATTAATTGTGAAAAAATCTGTCGATTTCAAACCAATGTTGATCTGAATATTACCCCGCCAAGGAAAATCTGATTTTAAACCGATCTTCACGAATGGTATTGATTCTAGGCTAAATTGTGTTTCATTGCCAATATATTGGTGGATCCATATTTTATTTTCCTGATGCGAATAGATATACTGCCCTAATGCTGCCCATGTTCTAGAAAGATTGGAGGGACAACAAGGAATGGCATACCATTCTTTACGCGCCACATCCCCTCTTGAAACAAGTGGATTTCTATACAGGTATGATGTACCATCCTGCGATATGCCGACCGAGGCCGCATTATAGAGTTGCCACTCCAAGAGGTCCGCATACTTAGCGTTTCCTGTGAGAAGGGTCATTTCCCAATTCCAAAATATAGATCCTAGTGCTCCACATGTCTCACAATAAGCATATTCAGGATTCAACTCATAATCTCGCCCAAATCCTTCTACTCCTGGTATGGATCCTATACCACCAGTAACAAACATCTTCTTGCGTACCATATGATCCCAGACAGTTTCTAAAGCTGGAAGATAATTATCATCTGTTTCATTAGTATACATAGCTGCAGCTGTCATTAGATAAGAAAAACGTACAGCATGTCCTTCTGGAACTTTTTGGTCTTTCAAGGGGCGATGTATTTGAAAATATTTCCCAGAAGCGTAATTAAGAAAAACCCGGTGTTTGAATCCAGAGGGAAAGGCTGTATAGACATTATCAGGCAATTGAAATCTTTTTTCTTCAGGATGCTGGATTAGATAGATTTCTCTTAACTTTTCAACTCTGCTTAACCTTCTATTATGACGGTTATTCTGTTTTATTAGTGTAAGCCACTTTAATCTCGATTTTCCCCTTCGCTGAAGAAACTCAGCTACTAATTTCAAGTATTGGTTGTTTTTTGTGGTTCGAAAAAGCTTTAACAGCGCTATCTCAATTTCTTGATGCCCAGGAATCGCATTAACACTCGTGTTCACATCAAGGAATTGATGAACTAAGAGATCAGCAATCTTAACTGCGCTATCAAGAATTGTTGGATCTTGGCTAAATTCATAGTGTGAAATTAACGCTTCAATTAAATGTCCTAAGCAGTATAATTCGTGTTCTATCCATAAATTAATCCATCGTTCCCTAGGAAAGTGGATTTGGTTAAATGTAAAAAGATATCCATCATCTAGAGACTCCTTAATAATTCTAATAAATTCATCGATTATTGCTTTTAACTTATAAGAAGGTAAAAGAGAATAAATTCGGCATGCGGCGTCTAACCACTTATACGCATCCGAATCAGAAAAAAACCAACCTTCCCGAAATCCTTCTTTTTCATTTACTAAGAATCGAAAATTATCAATACACCGAAATTTCTCAAGTTGATACCACTGATGATAAATTGCAGTTTCTCTGTTAATTTTTAAGCGAGGATTCCAAAAAGAATCCTCAATGTGAACTTGTTTGAAAATTAATTGATTGCTAGGATAAACCATAACTAACCAGATATTATAATAGGGTTTAATAAATATTACGAACAAATAGTTCACTAGAAGCCGTTACAAGTAGTTCCATCATTACTGAGAGAATTTCTAGTGTTTCATATAAGATGTGTCCAATAGATGACAATAGCTAAAAGGATAACACATATTAAACAACTAATCCTAAAAGGAAAGCTTCTTTTAGCTTTAACAGAAGTGAGAGATATAGAAAAAGAAGTAAAAAGGAAAGATTTAGTTTTTTTGGTCAAACTTATAAAAACAGACATTTTAATCAAATTGGGAAGCGTTGAGGAGGCACTAAGACTTGCTGATCAAGCATTGAGGATGATCGAGAACTCTAAACACAAATTATTAATCGTTGATACCCTAATATTAAAATCTGAAGCCTTACGGAGACTTGGAAGGTATGATGAAAGTTATGAAATGGTGGAAAAGGGAGAGCAGCTCCTCAGAAAGATTTCTCAATCTCAAGAAAGATTGCGAAGAGAGATATCACTAATATATAACAGAGCTTATACTTTATTTTTAAAGGGAGATGTTGAAGAAGCACTAAACCTCGGACAGAAAGGGATAAGAATACAAAAAAAGGAAGTTGTCAATGAATATTCTCTTGCTGAATTTTACACATTTCTTGGGGTTATATATTGGGATCAGGGACAATATGACTGTGCATTAGATCATTATCGCAAAAGTTTTATTATACATGGAAAATTAAAAAATCAGAGAGGGATAGGTATTAATCTTAGTAGTATCGGGTCTGTTTATCAAGAACGGGGGAATCTTGAGTTAGCTCTTGAGTATAAACAAAATGCCATCCAGATTCTCCAGGAAATAGGTGACGAACGTAATTTCGCCATTACTCTCCAGCACATTGGTGAAATTTATACGAGCAGAGGAGAGTTGAGCCTAGCTTTCGAGTATGCACAAAGAAGCTTAGCTATCTTCGAGGAGCTTGGTAATAAGCACTCGATTGCTGAAAACTTGTATTTTATTGGTGAGATTTTTAAAACAAAAGGAGACTTAGATTCAGCTTTAGAATTCTACGAAAAAAGTCTCATTCTTTACCAAGAGATAGGAAGACCTGGCGCGTTACCCCTTGCAAGTATGGGAGAGATATTTCATGCTCAGGAAAAATATGAGAAGGCGTTTGAAAATTATACGCAGAGCTTAAAATCCTTTGAAAAAATGGGTTACGATCTGATAGAAACGAGTATTCTCTATTACAATTTGATCAAATTATGCATTGATACAAACGTACTTGAACAAGCCAGAGAATACATCAAGCAAATTCAAGAGATAAATAAAAAAGAAGACAATGTTGTTCTCAAACAAATATGTAGTGTTTCTGAAGCTCTACTACTAAAAACTAGTAAAAGAATCACGAACATTGCTAAAGCACAAAAGTTACTTCAACAGGTAGCAGACGCAAAAATTGTTTTTTTTGAATTAACTGTTGATGCGATTCTCAATTTATGTGATCTGTTGTTGTCTGAATTACGAACGTTTGGTAATGAGGAGGCACTCAGTGAGGTGAAAAATTGGTCAGATAAATTGTTAGAATTAGCCCAAAAACAGAACTCTTATTCTTTACTTGCGGAAACATTTCTTCTCCAATCAAGATTAGCCTTGTTAGAACTAGATGTTCAACAATCTCAGAGTCTACTAGATGAAGCGAAAAATTTAGCAGAGAAAAATGAACTTCAACAACTACATACAAGGATATTAGATGAACAATTTTTTTTGCATGAACAGTCGAGAAAATGGGAGCGTTTGGCCGGAAAAAATCTCTCAATCAAAGATAGAATCAATTTAATTCAGCTAGAAGGTTTTTTGGATCGAATGATACACAAGAAGATCTTTCAAAAAGAAGAAGAAATTCAGGATTATGCAGCTGAAGCTTCAGTACTTGTCGAGAAATGGGAAAAGGAAGATGAATAATAATTTTATATGTTATTTCTTAATATTAAATGACTTTATCATCGTTTATAAAGGCCTTAGAATTATTTATTGAGCTGCAAGCAGATGAAAAAAAAGGATAACACAATCCAAGGAAAAATTGCAAAAGCTACTAGGAGTCTCTTTCAGGAGTGGGATTTATTAGATAATGAACCATTTCAAGAAAGTTTAGAATTTCAGAAACAGATAGAAGAAATAATAAAACGAGAAGTGGGGGATGAAGAGGGTGAAATTAAAGTTATAAAAACCATAAAAAAAATGGTTCGAAAAAGAAAGGATCTTGGTGAGATAATATTAGGAGATAATGTAATTAAGAAGATTGAAATCATCGACGAGTACGAAGGGCATGATAAGTCTTTAAAATCAATTGCTTATTATAAATTATTACCTGTTATAGACGCAAAAAAGCCGATTGTACTTGTACTCGAGTGGACTGTTAGTCATCATCCGTCTTGGGTCATTTGGTTTACCAGTCCAGTGGCAAAAGGATTTCAATCTAGAACAGAAGGAGAATATCTAGTTGCACATAATTTGACCGAAAAAGAATCAGCAAATTATGATTTACTTTTGAAATTTAACAAATTCCCATGTTTTGGGCGAAGTGATGGTATAGATGTTCTCCTTGGATATGAAAAAAGTAAAGATGCAATTGAATTTGTCGAAAAGTTTCTAAATACCATTTTAGAAAGGAACTTGTACGCGGATGAAAGGTTCCTACGATTTTTACAAGATTTTAGAGAAAAGAAACTAAATCTATCAGGGAATTCCTAACTAGTTTCAATCTACCACGATAAATATCCTTATATTCTGCTCATTCATGAATGCATCTGTTCTTAAAATCTATTTGAAAGTCGTTAAGTCCTTAGAAACCGTTCTAGCTTCTTTTAGCGTTTATAAATCAAAGTTAATTCTTGGTGAAGATGTAATGAATCAACAAAAAATTATAATTGTAAAGGGTAGCCCTCGTAAAAAAGGAAATAGTAGCATTTTAGCTGAATCTCTTGCAAAAGGTGCTAAGAACTCTAATGCAGAGGTAGAGGAGTATTTCCTTCAGAATATGGACATTAAACCCTGCAATGCATGTGATGCTTGCATAAAGACACCAGAAAAAGGATGTATAATTGATGATGATATGCAAATACTCTATCATAAACTTCATTCTGCTGATTCAATCGTCATTGCAACCCCCATATATTGGTTTAATATGAGTGCACAGACTAAACTGTTTATTGACCGTTTTTATGGTTTAATTGAACCCCAAAAACATGCTCTCAGAGATAAGAAGATTGTTATTATATTAACTTACGGAGATACAGATGAAAAAACATCTGGAGCGGTTAATGCCATAAATTCATTCAAGGATATATTTCGATATATTGGGGCTAAAATTGTAGGAATTCTTCATGGAAGTGCTATGGAGGCGGGTGAAATAATTCAAAATGAAGAACTAATGGATGAAGCCTATAAATTAGGCGGAGAATTAGGTAAAACAGAGTGTTAATAATACCTGATTGATTTTATTTAATGGTGATAGTTTTCTGACAAACGAATTATATAAAAATGTATTTTGAAACTACAAATTCTTTTTATCAGTTACAATCTACCACATGTTTATGTGGAAAAAGAGTCACTCTGAGGGGTTCTATTGTGTTTCTTGAAATAGAATAGTTTTTTAGGTGTGATATACATACTTTTTTCGGTTTTTCTTTTACATACACCTTAAAATTGTTTTGTAAAGCGAAAGAATTATCAATAACATAATAGTTAATCCTCCTGTAAAGATCGTAACTCATCTAATCGTAAGACTGGTGATATATATGTTTACTAGAGCACTGACACAAAAAGAACTAGAGATTTTATTAAGAATCCAAGAATTTGTGAGACGAAATCATGCAAAAAGCGATTCTCATGATTACTCACATGTATTTATGGTCACTCGTACTGCAATTCAAATTAGTAAAAATATTGATGACCCAGTAGACCCCTTTATCGTAATTGCAGGATCACTACTGCATGATATAGGGAAAACAACGAATGATTTTGCAGGATTTCATGGTTTATTCGGAGGCAGCATTGCAGAAGAATTTCTAGAGGGATTAGAAATAGAAAATTCCTTGAGTGAGAAAATTTGTCGTGTTGTCGTACGTCATACGCCAACATCAAGTATTCCACCTATTACACCCGAAGAGAAAGTTGTTTATGATGCAGACACCCTAGATAGGTTAGGGTTAATGGGATTACTACGTGGTTTCATTGGAAAAGAAGGATCAATGCAGGAAATCCTTGAAAAGTATATGGCCCGAAGACAACACGATTATGAGAAATTAAATTATGAATACTCTCGTGACTTAGGAATGATG